>NZ_SGTV01000015.1:0-90598 GCF_005435035.1 Halorubrum sp. SD690R
AACCGTCTCGGTAGCCGCTGCATTCAAGAACTCGTCGACCGAAGCTTCGTTTTGCAGGGCTTTGGAGCTTGTAGACACCGTCTCCAAACCCTGCTGCTTCGCACGTGAGGCTTTCTATGACAGGCTCGTGGCGGAACCCTATTCAACGTTTCCCGTCCCCGAGCCCGCGCCGCGTCCGAGCCCGGCCGACAGGCCCATGCGACGGGAACTCGTAACGGAGCTAACCCATGGCTTCCGGCGAGGACGCGCCGCTTCCAAGGGCTCCCGGCCCGGATGCGGCTCGGTCGATCTCTCGGTCCCACGACGCTCCCGACGAGCCGGGCACCGTCGTCTGGCACCGAGACGATCTGCGGATCGCGGACAACCCCGCGCTCGCGGCGGCCGCGGCGGACGCCGACCGGATCCTCCCGCTGTTCGTCTTCGACCCCGGCTTCTACGACGAGCGCGGCGCGGCCTGCGACGCCCGGATCGAGTTCCTTCACGACTGCCTGCGGGGCCTCGACCGCCAGTACCGCGACGTGGGCGGGGCGGGGCTGACGTACGGCCACGGCGACCCGCTGGACGTGCTCGCCCGGTTCGTCGACGCCGGCTGGGAGGTCGTCGCGAGCGCGACGGCGAGCGGGCGGTACGGCCGCCGGCGCGACGAGCGCGCCCGCGAGCGGCTCGGCGTCCGCTTCGTCGCGGGCGACGGGCTCGTCCGCGACGCGGACCGACCCCGCGAGGACTGGAGCGACCGCGTCGAGTCCTGGTTCGCCGCCGACCCGTTCGACTGGGACCCCCGGTCGGTCGCGGTTGAGCGCGTCGAGACGGGCGTCGACCCGGACCGGGTGAGCGACGCCTACGGAGTCGCCCCGACGAAGACGCGCGTCCCGACGGGCGGACGCGGTCCGGCGAAAGATCGACTCCGCGCGTTCGCGGAGCGGATCGCCGAGTATCCGGGGTCGATATCCTCGCCGGTCGACGCCCGCGAGGGGACGAGCGGCCTCTCGGCGTACCTCCGGTTCGGCTGCCTGTCGGTCCGCGAGGTCCACCGCCACGTCGACGAGCGCGCGCCGGACGGGCGCGGGAAGTCGATGTACGTCTCGCGGCTGTTCTGGAACCGCCACTACACGCAGAAGCTGCTCGACTGGCCGGGGTGGCTCGACCGCGCAGTGAACCCGGTGTACGAGGGGTTCAACGGCGACCGCCACGATCCGGACCTCGTCGCGGTGTGGAAGCGCGGCGAGACGGGGTTCCCCATGGTCGACGCGAGCATGCGCTGCCTGCGCGAGACGGGGTGGCTGAACTTCCGGATGCGGGCGCTGTGCGCGTCGTTCTACTTTCACATCCTCCAACAGCCGTGGCGGATCGGCGCCGACCACTTCTACGAGCACCTGATCGACGGCGACCCCGCGATCAACTACACCCAGTGGCAGTCGCAGTGCGGGCTGGTCGGCCGCCCGAGACTGCGCTTGTACGATCCCCGCAAGCAGGTCCGCGATCAGGACCCCGACGGCGAGTTCGTCGGGCGGTGGGTCCCCGAGCTCGACCCGCTCCCCGCCGCGCACCTCGACGCCCCCGAGAAGACGCCGCTCGCGGTCCAGCGCGAGGTCGGGATCGAGATCGGCGAGGCGTACCCGTACCCCGTCGTCGACTACGAGGCGGCCCGGGAGGAGTTCCGCGAGCGCTACGGCGCGGTCCACGGCGCGGCCGCGGCCCGCCTCGGCGACGAAGAGATCGCGCGACGCGCGTCACTGTCGGGGGGTGTCGGGGCCGCGCGGTCGATCGCGGCCGACCACGGCGAGCCGGCCGAGCCGAACGGGGACGACGCCGACGCGACCTCGCAGACCGGCCTCGACGAGTTCGGGTGAACGCGAGAGGCGAGTCGGCGGTGGAAAGGTTCATACGGCCGTGAGCCGTATTGTGACGCATGAACCAAAACGTCGGTGCGATGGACAAGCGCGTCAGGACTGCGGTCGGTGCCGTCGCCGGTGCTGCCTCGTTAGCCACCCTCGCGGGCTCCGGGCCCCTCCCCGCGGTCGCGGCCCCGGTGCTCGGCGTCGTCGCCCTCGCGATGCTCGCGACCGCCGCGACCGGGACCTGCGGCCTCTACTCCGTGCTCGGCGTCGACACCTGCCCCGCCGACGCCGGCGGACCGCGCTGAGCCGCCGTCGCGGCCGGATCCGGAATTCGGCCGGTAACACCCTTTCGAAACCGGTTTTCTCCCTCGTTCGACGGCAGTCTCAAGTGCGCGGAATGCGTATATATGGCATGATCGACAGTGACCGGAATCGACGGCGTCTCGCGGCGGAGCACGCTCCCGCGCCAACCCGGGTGACCGACGCGTGAGCGCCGACCCGACCGCGCTGGTCATCGGCGGCGGCGCGACGGGAACGGGCATCGCTCGGGACCTCGCCATGCGCGGCGTCGACGCGACGCTCGTCGACCGCGGCGGCCTGGGTAGCGGCACCTCCGGTCGGTCGCATGGCCTCCTCCACAGCGGGGCCCGCTACGCGGAGGCCGACGCCGAGGGGGCCGAGGAGTGTATCGTCGAGAACCGGACGCTCCGCGATATCGCCGGCGCGTGCGTCCGCGAAACGGGCGGCCTGTTCGTCCGGCTCGACGGCGACGACCCGGACTACTTCGAGGAGAAGATCGCGGCCTGCGAGGCGATCGGCATCGAGACCGAACGGCTCGACGGCGCCGCCGCCCGCGAGGCGGTGCCGGGCCTCGCCGACGAGGTCGCTGAGGCGTTCCGCGTCCCGGACGGCGTCATCTACCCGTCCCGGTTGGTTGCCGCCAACGCCGCTGACGCCGAGCGCCGCGGCGCGACCGTCCACCCGCACGCGCCGGTCGAGGACGTGACGGTCCGCGACGGCGCGGTCGAGTCCGTCCGCGTCGGCGGCGCGGTCGATGCGACCCTGACCCCGGACATCGTCGTCAACGCCACCGGTGCGTGGGCCGACTCGATCGCCGAGATGGCCGGCGTCGAGGTCGGAATGGCCCCGAGTCGGGGCGTGATGGTCTCGGTGGAGTACGACGGAGCGCCGCCCGTGCTGAACCGGTGTCGCGACCCCGACGACGGTGACATCGTCGTGCCCCACGACGGCGAGGTCGTGCTGGGGACGACGAGCGTGCCGGTCTCTGACCCCGACGACTACGAGACGGAAGACTGGGAAGTCGAGCGCTCCGTCGAGGAGTGCGCCGCGATGCTCCCCGCGGTCGCCGACGCGCCGACGGTCCGGACGTGGTGGGGCGTCCGCCCCCTCTACTCGCCCGACGAGGCGGGGTCGGACCGCCGCGGGATCTCGCGCGGGTTCACGCTGCTCGACCACGACCGCGACGGCGCGGCCGGGCTGTACAGCGTCGTGGGCGGCAAGCTGACCACCTACCGCCAGATGGCCGAGACGACCGTCGACGAGGTCTGCGACCACCTCGGCGTCGACGCCGCCTGCGAGACGGCGACGGAGCCGCTGGCCCACGCCGACGATCCGGACCGACTGGATGAACTGGTCGAGGCGTACGGCGGCGCGAACCCCACCGACGTGGACGTGGTCGACGCGCCGGCGGACGACTGATCCACGCCAGAGGTAGTCCCCGACGCAGCACGGGTTCGAGGCTGAACCGCGGGATTGAGGCGGCGGGCGCGCGTCCGATCGGTATGCCAGTCGCGACGGTCGGCGAGACGGCGACGCACGAAGTAACGATCACCGAGGAGACGATCGAGGCGTTCGCGGCCCTCTCGGGCGACGAGAACCCGATCCACCTCGACGACGAGTACGCCGCCGACACGATGTTCGGCGGCCGCGTCGCGCACGGAATCATCTCGGCCGCGGTCGTCTCCGCGGCGCTCGCGCGGCTCTCCGGCGACATCGTCTACCTCTCGCAGGAACTGTCGTTCGAGAAGCCGGTGTACCCGGGGGAGACGGTCGAAGCGAGCGTCAGCGTCATCGACGACATCGGCGGCGACCGGGTCGCGGTCGAGACGACCGCGACCGTCCCCGAGCGCGACGAGCGCGTCCTCTCCGGCGAGGCGACGGTGCTGTCCGTCCCGCACGGAGACGGCGACTGACCGACGGAGGCGGACGCTCGGCCGAGCCATTTTGTAAATGACGACGCGTCGAAGCGGTGGCGCGTGCCTCCGAGCGGGCGCCGGAGGCGGCCGCGAGGAGTGCGCGAGGGAGTCGCGAACGCCCGGAGGGCGTGAGCGACGAGGCTGGGGAGGCGTGAGGTGCTGTGCGGGGCGGGAACTCAAAGGGGCAGCCGCGACGTAACAGTGTAAGTAATCGAATCGTCCGTCTCGGACGGAACCGCACAGAGATCAGTCGAGCCGCCTGTCTTGCGAGTTCTGGAGAACCGTGAGACGCTCCGCTGTTTACAAGCGGTCAGCCTCGCCACCGGATCACTGTCGCGGACCACGTGTACCCCGTCCCGGCCGCGAGCAGGCAGCCGAGGTCGCCCGGTTCGAGGCGCTCGGTCTCGACGCCACGCTCCAGCGCGAGCGCCTGGTCGACGCTCTGGACGTGGCCGAACTCGTCGAGGTAGTAGCCGTCGCTCCTTGGATCGAGGCCGAGCTCGTCGAGGACCCGCTCGTGGAACGACCGCTTCATATGTGTGAGCGCGACGAAGTCGAGGTCGTCGCGGTCGAGCCCGGACCGTTCGAGGGCCGTGTCGGCGACCGAGAGGTACGCGGGCAGCGAGACGGGCCCGAGCCGCTCTTTCATCCCGTCCGGGTCGGGCACGTCGAGGGTGTGAAGCCCCTCGCGCACGGTCTCCTCGCTCGGCGGGCGCTTCGACCCGCCCGCCGGCATCACCACGTCGCCGGCGAACGAGCCGTCGGTCTGGGCCGCGCTGGCGCGGACGGTCGCCCGCGCTCGACCGTCGAAGCGATCGGCCTCGTTGTTGACCGATCCGCCGTCGGTCGCCTCGACGACGAACGCGCTCGCGCCGCTGCCGAAGTTGAACATGAAGGAGCTGTCCTCGTTGCCGTAGTCGACGAGGTCCTCCTCGCGGCTCGCGGCGACGAGCAGCGCGGTGTCGATCGGCTCGGTCTCCAGCTGGGCGGTCACCTGTCGGAGCGCGATCGGCGCGCCCGCACACAGCGTGTAGCTCTCGGTCGCGTACGCGTTCGTCGCCCCGAGTCGGTCGGTGATCGCCGCCGCGGCCGACCAGACGACGTGGTCCTTGTACTCGGATCCGTGGTAGACGACCACGTCGAGGTCGCTCGGATCGACGTCGGCGTCCGCGAGCGCGCGCTCGGCGGCCGTCACCGACATGTCGGTCGCGTGGTCGTCGTCCGGCGGACAGACGTGCTTCTCGCGGACGCCCATCTTCTCGACGACGACCTCCTCCGGGATGCCGCTCTCGGCCGCGATGGCCTCGCCGGTGATCGTCTCGTCCGGGACGTACGTCCCCAGTCCGGTGATCGAGACGGTCATCCGTCTCCTCCGCGCCGCGTTCGGTCCGGTTCGCCGCGCCGCGTTCGGTTCGCTCCGTCGTATCGCGTGATATCGGTCATATGTCGTGTGTCTACGTCGCGGTCCGTCGCGGGACGTGCGACGGAGGCCGCGGAGCCGCGGGCCCGCGACGCTACCGGAGGTAGCGCCGCAGGTGGTCCGGGAGCCGCTTCCCGACGGTGCCGCCGAGCCGGTCGCGTAGCGTCCCGAGGATGCCGTTCGGGACGAACAGCACGAACAGCACGAAGATGATCCCGAGGTACAGCGGGGCGCGCCCGTCGACCGCGGTGTTGACGAACAGCTCCACGCTGATCCCGAACAGATCCGCTTCGAGGACGCTCGCCGGGAGCTCCTCGCGCAGCAGCGTCGCGATTCCGCCGCTCTCGGTCGAGAGCACGTCCTCTAACCCCTGCGTGAACAGGGTCCCGTACACCGGCCCCGCGAGGGTGCCGAACCCGCCGACGATCGTCGTGATCAGCGCGTCGGCGGTGACGAGGAAGTAGAACGTCCCGTCGGGCGCGACGGAGCGCGAGTAGGCGGCGAAGATCCCGCCGGCGACCGCGCCGAAGAAGCCGCTGATGGCGAACGCGGCCAGCTTGAACCGGTAGGTCGCGTAGCCGACGGCCCGGGCGCGCTCCTCGTTCTCGCGGATCGCGATCATCACGCGCCCGAACGGCGAGTGGATGATCCGCTGCATCGCGAAGTAGCAGACGACCACTACGATCCCGAGCGCGTAGTACGAGACCACGGTCGCCGACAGGTCGATCCCGAGACCGAGCAGGTTCTCGACGCTCTCGCCCGTGAGCCGCCCCACGTCGAGGCTCAGCGCGTCGACGAAGGGGACGCCGATGGCGAGCGCGTCGCCGCTCACCGTCGCGCCCTCGGTCGGGTTCGTTGAGACGTACCCCCACGAGCGGATCAGCTCGTAGATCACCTGCGCGAACCCGAGCGTGATCATCGCGAAGTAGACGCCCGTGAGCCGGAACGACACCGACCCGATGACGAGCGCGAGCAGGCCGGCCACCACCGCGCCGAGCAGGAGCGTGATCATGAACGGCGTCCCGCCCGGGATCCCCGGCACCTGCCCGTTCGCGGCGAGGACGACGAAGTAGCCGCCGGTCCCGAAGAAGGCGGCGTGCCCGAACGAGAGGTAGCCGGTGTAGCCGCTGACGAAGTCGAAGCTCATCGCGAACAGCCCCATGTACAGCACCACGACCATGAACGTGATCGCGGGGAGGAACGTCTCCGCGAGCGGCGCCGCCGGCGTCGCGAGCAGCGCCTCGTAGCCGAGCGGATACAGCAGGAACCCGACGATCACGGCCGCGTGAACCGCGTGGTCTCGCAGGTACTCGCGGAGGCCGCCGGTTGCCTTCGACGGCGGAACCGGACCCGTCTCGTCGACGGGAGCGTCCGATTCGTCGACGTGAGCGCCGGAACCGTCGACCGGTGCGCCCGCGTCGCCGACCGACCCATCGGAGTCCGCCGGGGCGTCCGCATCGACACCGGAGTCGGGGTCGCTAATGGCCTCCCACCTCCTCGACGCCGTAGAGCCCCTGCGGGCGGAGTATCAGCATCACCACGAGCAGGAGGAAGATGGTCACCTCGGAGAGGCCGGGGAAAGTGACGATCCCGGTGGTGAACAACCACGTCGTCACCGAGTCGGCGATCCCGACGATACCCGCCGCGACGAGCGTCCCGGTGAAGCTCCCGAGCCCGCCGATGATCACGACGACGAACGCGTACAGCAGCACGTCGATGCTCAGGAGGACGCTGGGGCCCCAGATCGGGTCCCACATCAGCAGGACGCCGCCGACCGCGGCGAGGCCGGTCCCGACGCCGAAGACGACGGTGAACGCCTGCCGCACGTCGACGCCGAGCGCCTGGACCATCTCGGTGTCCTCGCTGCCGGCCCGGATGTAGAGGCCGTACAGCGTCTTCGTCAGGAACGCCCAGACGGCGACGGCGACGACCGCGCCGATAGCGACCTCGAAGAGGTACAGCCGCCTGACGCCGACGCCGAGCAGCTCGGTCCGCCCGAGCAGCACGTCGGGCGCGGTGCCCATCGGCGCCTGCCACTGCGGGTTCGGCTGGATCCCCCGGAGCGTCAAGACGATCCGGGCGACCTCCTCGATGATGAGCGAGACGCCGAAGGTCAACAGGATCTGGTAGGTAGGCGTCCGGTCGTAGATCGGCCGGATGAGCGTCACCTCCATCGCGCTGCCGGCCGCGGTGGTGACCGCGAACACGAGCGCCAGCGCGACGAAGAAGACGAGGATCGTTGCGACCGTCCCGGTGTTCGCCCCGACGAGCAGGACGAGAACCAAGCCGCCGAGGTACGCGCCGACCATCGCGATCGCGCCGTGCGCGAAGTTGAGCACGCCCATCAGCCCGAAGACAAGCGTCAGGCCGACCGCGATGGTGAAGTACACCGCGCCCTTGCCGATCCCCTCGGCGAGCACGCGAGTGGCCGTCTGGAGGCCGTCGACCGCGCCGCCGGTCGCGAGCAGCGCGCCCGGGTCGACGAGCGGGGCGACCTGCGCGGCGGCCCCCGCGAGCGGTCCGAGGCTCATGCGGTCAGGTACCTCCGGATCCGTTCGTCCTCGCTCGTGACGCCGGCGGTCTCTCCCTCCTCGACCACGACGCCGTGGTCGATGAGGTAGAAGCGGTCGGCCAGATCCATCGCCAGCCGGAAGTTCTGCTCGACGAGGACCATCGTCGTGTCCGCGGAGGCCGCGCGCAGCGCCTCCACCACGTCCTCGACGATCTGTGGCGCGAGCCCCTCGCTCGGCTCGTCGACGAGCAGCAGGTCGTTGTCGCCGAGCATCCCTCGGGCGATCGCGAGCATCTGCTGCTGCCCGCCGCTCAGGTCGCCCGCCTCCTTGTCGGCGAAGCGGTCGAGCGCCGGGAACAGCTCGTACGCCCCCGCGATCCGAGCGCCGGGATCGGCGGCCGAGTGGGCGGCGACGCGGAGGTTCTCCTCGACCGTGAGATGCGAGAATACGCGTCGTTCCTCCGGCACCCACCCCATGCCGCGGGCGGCGATCTCGTGGGGCTCCATCCCCGTCACGTCCGTCCCGTCGAACCGGACCGTCCCCTCGCGGGGCGGCGTGAGCCCGAGCGCGGTGCGGAGCGTGGTCGTCTTCCCGACGCCGTTCCGGCCGACGAGGGCGACGATCTCGCCCGCCTCGACCGACAGCGACAACCCCTGAAGGATGTGGCTCTCGCCGTAGTAGGTGTGGACGCCGTCGAGTTCGAGCGTCGTCACCGCGACTCACCCCCGGCGCGCACGCGTCGGCCGCCGTCGGCGGCCGCGTCGCCGTCCGAGCGCCCTCCCTCGTCGGCGGAGCGCTCTCGTCCGTCGGCGGATCCCTCGCGGCCGTACCCGCCGAGGTACGCCTCCTGAACGTCCTCGTCGCCGCGAACGTCCTCGGGCGGCCCGTCGGCGATCAGCTCGCCGCGGTGGAGGACGGCGATACGGTCGGAGATGTCCATCACCACCTCCATGTTGTGTTCGATGAGCATCACCGAGTGATCCTCGGCCACGTCCTCGATCAGCGCGACGACCTCGTCGACGCCCTCGCTCGACACGCCGGCGGTCGGCTCGTCGAGCAGGAGCAGATCCGGGTCGCCGGCGAGCGCGACCCCGATCTCGAGGCTACGCTTCTCGCCGTGACTCAGGTTCTGCGTGACGGTCTCGGCCTCCTCGGCCAGCCCGATCCGTTCGAGGATCGCGGTCGCCTCCGCGTAGTGGTCCTCGAAGTCGGTCACGTTGCGCCACAGCTTCCACGAGTCGTTCCCGCGGCTCGCCTGCGCGGCGACGCGGACGTTCTCCAGCACCGACAGCGTCGGGAAGAGGTTCGTGATCTGGTACGACCGGTGGATCCCCGCGAGCGCCGTCTCGTCCGGCGAGGCCGTCGTGATGTCGATCGCGGAGCCGGTCCCGTCGGCACCGGCGGAGGCCGCCCCCGCGTCTCTGCCGCCCGATGGGGCGAACCGGATGCTCCCGTCGGAGGGCTCCAACACGCCCGTGAGCAGGTTGAAAAACGTCGTCTTCCCCGCGCCGTTTGGGCCGATGATCGAGCAGAGCTCGCCGGTCTCCAACGCGAAGTCGACGCCGTCGACGGCGGTGATGCCGCCGAAGCGCTTCGTGAGCCCCTCGGTCTCCAGCAGCATTACAGCGAGCAGCTCGCGTCCGCTTCGGGGACCATCACGTCCTCGGCGTCGAGCCGTTCGAGGGGCTGGCCGGGCATGATCGGCGCGCCCCAGGTGTCGGCGTACTCGTCGCTGGTCGGGACCGGCCACGCGACCGTCATCTGCGAGGCGGCCTGGTTGTTGTGTTCTTGGAAGGTGTACCCGTCCGCGCCCTTCGGCGTTTCAGCGACGGTCATGCCGCGCAGCGCCTCGGCGATGTCGGCGCCGTCCGTGGAGCCGGTCTCCGAGACGGCCTGCGAGAGCGCCGAGGCGGCGGTGAACGTCCCGGCGCTGAACAGGTCCGGCACGATGCCGTACGCGTCGATGTGTAGCTGCCGGAACTCCTCGTTGATCGAGTTCTCGTACTGGTTCCAGTGGTACCGGCTGGTGAACGGTCCGAGCCCGGCGTCCTTGATATCCTGCTCGGTGAAGCCCTCGCCCAGCGCCGACTCGATGGTCCCGCCGATGAGCTGCGTCGTCAGCAGGGCGGCGAACCCGCCGAACACCTGGACGTCGTAGGAGATCGCGGAGGTGAGGAACTGCGGCAGCGTGGACGCGGTGAAGCCGCCGACGACGCCCGTCGCGCCGTCCGACATCGCCTGTTCGAAGAGCCCGTCGAACTCGGAGTACCCGACCTCGACGAAGCGGGGTTCCAAGACCTCCACCCCGTTGTTCTCCAATACCTGAGTGTAGTTTTCCGCGACGCTCTGCCCGAACGCGTTGTCGGACGCGAACACCGCGACCGTGTCGATGTCGAAGTTCTCGGCGACGTACGTGCCGCCCGCCCGCGCGTCCATCGCGGTGTGCTCGCTCGCGCGGAACGCCATCGGGTGACAGAACTCGTCGCTCACCGTGATGCCGGCGTCGGCCGCCGGCCCGATCAGGTAGGGGATGTCCGTCTCGTCGACGACGGTGTTGATGAGCCGGCGCGCGCTGTCGGAGGAGGTCCCGCCGAACAGGATGTCGACCTCCTCTTCCAAGACGAGGTCGGTCGCGACGCTCTGGGCCGTATCCGGACTGAAGCCGGTGTCCTCGACGATGATCTCGTAGGTCGGGCCGCCCTCGGGCTCGACCGTGTACGTGCCCGGCGTCGCCTCCTCGATGGGGTCGAGGTCGTGCTTGTACGCCAACCCGGAGTAGAACCCGCGGAGGCTGATCTGCCCGTAGTACTTGAGGTCGCCGGAGGTCGGCTGGAGCGCCCCGATCCGGACCGTCTCGCCGGAGAGGTCGCCGCCGTCTCCGCCGTCGCCCCCGCCCGAGCCGTCGCCCCCGTCCGAGCCGTCCCCGCCGTCGGAGCCATCTCCCCCGTCTCCGCCGGAACAGCCGGCCAGCCCGGTGATTCCGGCCGCGCCGACCGCGGCGCCGGTTCGTCGCAGATACGCTCGCCGTGTGTGTTCGTCTCGCATACAGTGTTCGACACCGGACACCACCATGAAGGGCCGAGTTAAGATGTTAACAGACCGCGGGGTGTCGAGGGAATACGCCGAAAACGGGCGCCGAAACCGCGGTTTCCGAACGACGAGCCGTCGGTCCGACGACCGCGGCGCCTCGGTCGTGTCGCCGCGTCCCCGGTCTACTCCAGCCCGTCGAGCGCGGCGACGACGCTGCGGAGCAACTTCTTCTCGCCGCGGCGCATGTTCTTCGAGACGGCCGCGGTCGAGACGTCGAACTCGTCCGCGAGCGTCGACAGCGTCGCCTCGCGGGGCGACTCGAAGTAGCCCGCGTCGGCGGCCGTCTCGATGGTCTCGCGCTCGACGTCGGTCAGGTCGCGGCACGCGTCCAGCATCGTCGAGGCCGCGTTCGCGTTCCGCATCGTGTCGAACAGCGCCTCCATCGAGAGCTCGGACCGGTCCTCGACGACGAACTCGTTGCCCTTCTCTAAGTCGTGGAGCGCCGCTTCCGTCGTCGCCTCGTCGTCGAACCCGACCTGCCAGCGCTCGGACCCGTCCTCGATCAGGAACGGGCCCGTGATGTAGCCGCCGTGGTCGGTTATCGTCGACATCGCGTTCGTCTCCTCGATGACGGTCCGGATGATCGCCGTCCCGTCCTGCTTCGAGAACAGCCGGTACTCGGCCATATTCTCGTGGTCGCGGAGGGCGGTGAGCCCCTCGCCGAGCTCGTAGCGGTCCGGCGACTCGACGAGCAGCCGCGTCTCCAGCTGCTCCGCCGCGGTGTCCAGCTGCCAGTGCATAGCGGAGAAGGAGACGTCGTGGTCCGCGGAGGTGTCGATGAACGGGCAGTCGAACTGCTCCATATCCATCGTGACGTCGAGCATGACACGACCTTATCCCCCGCGTATATAACGGTTGTTCCTGTGGAACGCTCGGTGAAGACTCAAAACCTTGTTTGGCACGTCATAACAGCCGTCGCCCCCGGTGTCTCGGTCGACCTCGTCACTGCGTACGCGCGACCCCTCGCAGACGCAGATTGCGCCCGAGGAGCCTGAAACGCTGTTTGATCGCGACCCCTCTGTCACCGATCGGGTCGCCGACCGACCGATCGTCTTCGGGACACGTCGGGCGAACACGGACAGTCGGGGCCCCACAGCCGATGCGCGAGGGTGTGAACGCCTTCCTTGAGGCGCTTGGCATCAGCTTCCGACGGGACGCACGAAGCCGCGGTCCACGGATCAACAAGCTCGACGGTCAACTTGATCGCGAGCAGAAACCCCGCGGCGAGTACTACGATGATTCCTGAACGACCGGGTAGGTCGTGATCAGGGGGTACTGACAGTGTAGCTCGCCCGATACAGTGTCCCGTCGTAGACGACCATTGCCTCACTACCCGACAGGTCAACGAGATCAACCGATTCGGGGTCGCTATCAGAGGCGAACAGGCGCACAACGAGCGTCCGGTACGCCGATGACGCGTCGTCGATCGGCTGATCGTGGCCGTACTCTTGATCGATTGCCGCCTGAAGAATATCGTGTTGGCGGTCGGTGAGCGTCGACGCTTCGAGTTTTACGGCGTCCGTCCGAGACCGCGTAAGGAAATCGGATACATAGGCCTCTTCTGAGGTAGCGACCGTCGAGCCTTCGAGTCTGTAGCTGTGTAAGCGCGTCTCGGTCGCCTCGCCGGTAACCGAGAGCCGGAGCTGTCCGTCTCCGTAGCGGACGGTATCATACTCGGGAGTCGGAGCGACCAGCGACTCCGTTGGTCCGCTTGGTGTCGCCGGATAGACCAGTTCCCCATCGCCGGAGACGCGCCCCTCGGTCCGGGAGAGTCTCCGCCAGAGTTCGTTTATGAGACCGGTTCGGAGGGCGCTTCGATCAACCGCCGGGAGGGCATCGAAAGAGACCGTCTCATCGTCGTCGACCGACGTCGTCGCCGGGACTGTCGCCTCGAATTCGATCGGATAGGCCATCGCCGGCGTATGCCCCGTCGTTTCGTGAGTGAGTTCGTAGAACGCTCCGTCCTGCTGGACGATCTCTCCTTCGGCAACCAGCGTGTCGGCAGCGGTATAGGACGCCGATCCGTCGTCGAGTACACGCCGAACAAGGGTGTGTCCGTACGGGCCGAGCGCACGAACTGTCACCGGCGTGGTGGTCCGCTCAGCGACGGTCGAGGGGGTCTGGGCGCGCAATGACAGCGATCCGATCTTGTCGTGCGCGGGCCCGAATATCGGTCTCACACACCCCGCGGTCGCGATGAGCCCGCTGGTCGCAAGGAGGGCACGACGTGTGGAGGACATACACCGGTTGTCTACTCCGAGTTTCAAAAAAAAATTGTTACTGCTCACTCCGAGCGAGGCGCTCTCCGCCCGCCAGCCCCGCTCCGAGCCGATCTCCTCGCCTCGCCTACTCGCCGAACCGCTCTTTCAGCGCCGCGCGGTCGATCTTCGACGGGCCGGAGGTCGGCATCTCGTCGACGAACGCCAGCGCCTTCGGGACCGCGTACCGGGCGACCCGCGAGGCGAGGTGCGACTCCACGTCGTCGAGCGAGAGCGACTCGTCGCCGACGAGTATCGCCTTCCCGACCGTCCCCCAGCGCTCGCTCGGAACGCCGATCACGACCGCCTCCTCGATCCGCCGGTGGTCGGTGAGCGCGTCCTCGACGCGGGGCGGGTAGACGTTCTCGCCGCCCGAGACGAACATGTTCTTCTTGCGCCCCTCGATGTGGTAGTAGCCGTCCTCGTCGACGCGCGCGAGGTCGCCGGTCGACACCCAGTCGCCGAACGTCTCGGCCGTCTCCTCCGGTTCGTCCCAGTATCGGTCCGCAGCGGCCGGCCCGGCGAGCTCCAGTTCGCCGACGGTGCCGTCGGGCACGGGACCGTCCTCGTCGACGACGCGCGCGTCGACCGCGAGCGCCGGGACGCCGACGCTCCCGGTCTTCTCCGGCGGGAAGTCGTCGGGCATCGCGAAGTTGTTCGGTCCGCATTCGGTGAGGCCGTACCCCTGCGATATCTCGACGCCGCGGTCCCGCCACGCGGCGATGACGCTCTCGCGGCAAGGGCCCCCGCCGCTCTTCACGAAGCGGAGCGAGGAGAGGTCTGTGGCGTCCCACTCGTCGTGGCGGGCCATCATCCGCAACACCGCCGGGACCGCGACGAGCGTCGTCGCCGACTCGCGCTCGACGTCGCGCAGGACGCGGCCGGGGTCGACCTCCGGGCTCAGGAGGATCCGCCCGCCCATCTGGAAGAAGGGGACCGTCAGCACGTTCCAGCCGCCGGTGTGGAACATCGGGAACACCATCGGCGTCACGTCGTCCTCGCGGAGCCCCCACGCGGTGATCGTGTTGAACGCGTTCCAGCGGATCGCGCCGTGACTGATGACCGTCTCCTTCGGCGTGCCCGTCGAGCCCCCGGTGTGTAAGAGGAGGTGCGGGTCCGCGAGCGACACGTCGGCGGTTTCGACGGGCGAGCCGTCCCCGGGCAGATCCCGCGTGTACGGGCGCCACGCATCGTCGCCGTCGGTCGGGATCGAGCGGACCGCGGGCTCGACGTCCGCCCGCTCTAACGCGTCGATGACGTCGCCGCCGAACGGGGCCTCGACGAGGAGCAACTCGGGGTCGACGGTGCCCAACACCGCGGCGAGGTCGCGCTCCGCGAGGCGGTGGGAGAGCGGCGCCAGCACCGACCCGGTCTTCCCGGTCGCGAAGTACAGGTCGACGAGCTCGACGCGGTTCCGGGAGACGACGGCGACGCGGTCGCCCGCCTCGACGCCGGCGTCGCGGAGAAAGCGCGCGGTCCGGTTGGCGCGCTCGTCCAGCTCCGCGTAGGTGTACTCGGCGTTCGCGGCCGTGTCGGTGACGGCGACGCGGTCCGGCGAGAGCCGCGCGCGGCGGGCCGACAGCGAGCCGACCCAGTCGTACCCCCGGTCGCCGTGCGGGTGCGGTCGCGGGTCGGACTCGGCGCCGACCTCCTCCGTACGGTCGTCTCCCTGCGGATCGTTTCCGGTCGCCATCTCAGGCGACCCCGCCGAGGAAGGCCCGGATTCGGTCGTTGACGCGCTCGCGCTCCTCGACGAAGAAGAGGTGCGGCCCGCCATCGAACAGGTCGACCTCCGCGTGCGGGAGACGCTCGGCGAGCAGCTCCGCGTTCTCGACCGGCAGCACGCGGTCCGCCGTCCCGTGGAGGACGAGCGCCGGGACGGACAGGTCGCCGATCCGGTCGCTCGCGTCGAACGCCGCCACCGCGGCCGCCTGCGCCTCGCGGCCGGTCGGGGTCGCGTCGCCCGTCAGCCGCCAGTCGACGATCCGGTCGACGAGTTCGGGCTCGCGGTCGTAGAAGCCGTCGGAGACCGCCGGCTCCATCAGGTAGCGGATCCGTTCGCGGGCGTCGGCGTCCTCGGGCGCGGAGAAGATGTGCTCTTGTACCTCGGGCGGGGTCGGTGCCGCGTCGTCGCCCCCGGGAGAGGTACACAGCAGCGTCAGCGAGGCGACCCGGTCGTCGGAGAGGGCCAACTCCTGCGCGATCATCCCGCCCATCGACGCGCCGCAAACGTGGGCCGCCTCTACGCCGCGGTTGTCGAGGACCGCGGCCGCGTCGGCCGCCATCTCGGCGACGGTGTACGGCCCGTCCGGCACGTCCGAGTCTCCGGTCCCGCGGTTGTCCGGCCGGAGCACCTCGTAGTCGTCGGCCAGCGCCTCGGCGAGCCACCGCCACATCCACCGGCCGTACCCGAGCCCTTCGAGCAGCAGCACGGTCGGTTCCCCGGGATCCCCGTCGACGGCGTAGTCTATCGTCACGCCGTCCCGTGTCACGGTTGGCATACTCGGATCGACCACGCCGTCCCTCATCAACCCGGGCGTTAACGTTTCAACCGTCTCCCGGTCGGACCGGCGCGAGCGACGCGGTACACACTCAAGTCCCTCCCGGGCGACCGCCCCGCATGGACGACGCCGCCTTCCTCTTCGTCTCGGCCGACGCCGCGCTGATCGCCGATCTGGCGTGGCAGGTTCACCGCGAGGGCCACGACGTGAAGTACTACGTCGAGGCCGAAAGCGACCAGTAGATCGGCGACGGGTTCGTCCCGAAGACTGACGACTGGCGCGCCGAGGTCGACTGGGCCGACGTGACCGTCTTCGACGACATCTGGGTCGGTTCCGGCGTCGGTACGTGCGAACCCGCCTAGGAACGACGCGAACAGGGGGAGGCCGTCGTCGGCGGGACGCCGAACACCGACCGCCTCGAAGAGGACCGCGGCTACGCGACGGAGGTGCTCGAAGACCACGGCGTCAACACGGTCGAACACCACGTGTTCCGCGAGTTCGACGCCGGTATCCAGCAGGTCCAACGGAACCCCGGACCTTACGCGATCAAACCGCTCGGCGAGGTACAAAACGTCAAGCGCCTGCTGTACGTCGGCGACGAGGACGACGGGGGCGACGTGGTCGACGTCCTCCGCGCGTACAAGGAGGCGTGGGGGCACCGGATGTAGGGGTTCTAGCTCCAGCGGAAGGTCGAGGGCGTCGAGGTGGCGATCTGCGGCTTCTTCGACGGGAGCGAGTTTGTCGACCGCGTCAACTTCAACTTCGAGCACAAGAAGCTGTTCCCGGGGAACATCGGGCCCTCGACCGACGAGATGGGGGCCTCGATGTTCTGGGCGGGACGGAACAGGCTCTTTCGAGAGACGTTCGGGAAGCTCGAAGGGTGGCTCGCCGACGAGGGGTACGTCGGGAGCATCGACATCAACTGTATCGTCAACGAGACGGGGATCTACCCGCTGGAGTTCACGCCGCGGTTCGGATACCCGACGATCGCCCTCCAGGAGGAGTCGATCGAGTCGTCGACGGCCGAGTTCTTCCACGACCTCGCGCACGGCGACAAGCCCGAGCCCGACCTCCACGACGGCTACCAGATCGCCGTGCGAGTCGTGCTGCCGCCGTTCCCGTTCGACGACGAGCAGACGTACGACGAGAACTCGCGGAACGCCGCCGTCGTCTTCGACGCCGCGGACAGAGCGGGGATCCACATCGAGGACGCGAAGCGGGTCGACGGCCAGTGGCGCGTCGCCGGCGAGAGCGGGATGCCGATCGTCGTCACCGGGAAGGGAGAGACGATGGGGGCGGCGCGCAAACGGGCGTACGGGCGCATCGACGACGTCGTGATGCCGAAATGTACTACCGCGACGACATCGGCGAGCGCTGGATCGACGGCGACGGCGACCGGCTTCAGGCGTGGGGGTACCTCGGCCCGTGACGCGCGGGTCGGTCCGACCGGCGCCCGAGACAGGGCCGCGAGGCTCCACGAGTTTTTAACGGTCCGGCGCAACTACACGTGGTATGCCGAAGTACTCGACGGGCGGCGGCGGCGGCGGCGACGACGGCGACGCGTGCGAGCTCTGCGGGCGCGAGACCGCGGACCTCCGCAAGGCGACGGTCGCCGGCGCCAAGCTGCTCGTGTGTTCGAACTGCCGCCCCCACGACGACGCCGGCAACGCCCCCAGCGACCGCGGCGGTCCGAGCGGCGGGTCGCGGGGCGGGAGCCCCGGCGGCGCCGGCTCCGAGTCGCAGCCGACGGAGAGCCGGAACAAGGAGCTCGCCCGGAAACAGGCGAAGATGTACGACTCCGCGACCGGCGACTCGAAGCGCTGGGAGGAGGAGGGGACGAGCTACGAGTCGGACCGGCTGCCGTACCTCGTCTCCGGCTACGGGGACGTCGTCACCGAGGCGCGGCAGGACGCCGGGCTGACGGTCGAGGAGGTCGCGGCCGAGTTGGAAGTCGACGAGGACGACCTCCTCGCGGTCGAGGACGGCCGGGCCGCGACCGCCAACGTCGGCGGCTCTGTCGTGCGCGCGCTCGAAGAGCGATTCGGGATCGACGTCGTCGACGAGTGACTCTGACCGAGACGCGCGGATGAAGGCGATCAAAGACAGCGTCCACGGGCACGTCCGGCTCGGCGACCTCGCCGCCGAGCTGGTCGACACCCCCGCGTTCCAGCGGCTGCGACACATCAAGCAGCTCTCCACGGTCCGGCTCGTCTACCCCTCCGCGAACCACACGCGGTTCGAACACAGCCTCGGCGTCTACCACCTCGCGGGCCGCGCGGTCGATGGACTCGGCGTCGACGGCGACACCGCCGCGCACGTCCGCGCCGCGGCGATGCTCCACGACGTGGGACACGGCCCGTACGGGCACCAGACCGAGGGGATCATCCGGCGCGCGACCGGCCGCGACCACGACGACGTGGGGTGGCTGCTCACCGACGCCGACCGCGAGGTCTGTCAGGTCCTCGAACGCAACGGGCTCGACCCTGAGCGCGTCGCCGGCCTCATCGACGGCGCGGGCGCGCTCGGCCCCCTCGTCTCGGGCGAGCTCGACGTGGACCGCATGGACTACCTCGTGCGCGACGCCCACCACACGGGCGTCCCGTACGGCACCGTCGACACCGGCCGGCTCGTCACGGAGCTCCGGCTGGTCGGCGGGGACGGGGCCGGCGGGTCGGCCGACCTCGTCTCGGACCCGGGCCACACTGTCGACCTCGTCTTGGACGAGGGGAACGTTGCGACCGCGGAGAGTTTGCTCGTCGCGCGCTCGCTGATGAACGCCGTCGTCTACCGCCACCACGTCTCCCGCGTGGCGGGCGCGATGCTGGAGCGCGCCTGCGAGCGCTACCTCGGCCGGACCGACACCGACGCGGCGGCGTTCCGCCGGATGGCGGACCACGACCTCCTCGTCGAACTCCGCGAGCGCGTGCCGGCGCTCGGCGAGCGCATCGAGCGGCGCGACCTCTACAAGCGCGCGGTGTGGGCGGGGATCGACGAAGTGCCGGCTGGTACGGTCGACGCGGGGCGCGCCGAGGAGCGGACCGCCGAACGCGAGATCGCGGACGCCGCAGGGGTCGACCGCGACGCAGTGATCGTGGACATTCCCTCGCGACCGACCCTCAAGGAGTCCGGCTCCGCCGTCGTCGTCGACGGCGTCCCGCAGCGGTTGGAGGACGCCTCCGAACTCGTCACCGGGCTCCGCGCCGCCGAGCGCCGCCGCTGGACGCTCGGCGTCTACTGTCCCGCGGAACGCGTCGACCCGGTCGCGACCGCGGCGCGGGAAGTATTGGGACTGCGCGCGACGGAGCGGCCCGCTCCCTGACCCCCGCCGACGGCGACGCCCCGGGGCTCGGGCGCCGCGGCGTGCTCTCGCTTCCGCCGCGACCGCGCGCTCAGTTTCGCCGCCCCTGATCGCACACCGCGGGCGTCACTCTTCGTTCGGTCCCGGAACCGCCAACACAGGTCGGTCGGCGTTCAACACGAGCGCCTGCGTCGTGCTGCCGAAGACCACCTTGCCGGCCGGACTCCGCTTGCGCCCGGACACGCAGATGAGGTCTGCGTCGATGTCGGTCGCGGCCGCGAGGATCTCCTCGCCCGGATCGCCGCTGGCCTCGTAGTGGACGCAGTTCACGCCGGCGTCCTCCAGAATCTCCCGGGCGCGCCGCACGGTCCCGATCTGGTGGACCGACGCGCCTTCCGGGTTGTCTCGGAACACGTGACAGAGGTGCGCGGTCACCTCGTCGGGATCGCCCGGGAGGTCGATCACCGCCTCGGCCTGTGCGATCGCTCGCGGCTCGTCGTCGAGTCCGATGCCGAGCAACACGTCGTACATACGCGACACTTCGCACGGTCGCCTCATAAACCGTGCCACGGATTCGCGGCTGACGGGAGCCGACCGGCGGCTTCCGGCGCCGCCGCGGCGGGAGCGACACTCACAGCCTTTTACCGGTTGCCGCCGAAGCCGGACGCATGATCACGGTCAAGGACACCGTCCACGACCACATCGAGATCGACGGTGTCGCCGCGGACCTCGTCGACACCCCCGCCCTCCAGCGGCTCCGCCACGTCAAACAGCTCGGCACGGTCCAGCTCGTCTACCCCTCCGCGAACCACACGCGGTTCGAACACAGCCTCGGCGTCTACCACCTCGCGAGCCGCGCGCTCGACCACCTCGGGATCGAGGGGAAGCGCGCCGACCGCATCGAGGCGGCGGCGATGCTCCACGACGTGGGGCACGGCCCGTTCAGCCACAACCTCGAATCGCTCACCCACCGCCGGACCGGGAAGTACCACGACGACGTCGACGAGCTGCTCGCGACCGGCGCGGTCGGCGAGGTGCTGCGCGACCACGGCCTCGACCCGGACCGGATCGCCGACATCGTCGCCGGCGAGGGGCCCTACGCCGGGCTCGTCTCGGGCGAGCTCGACGTGGACCGCATGGACTACCTCGTGCGCGACGCCTACCACACCGGCGTCCCGTACGGCACGATCGACACCGAGCGGTTCGTCCGTGAGCTGACGTTCGTCGAGCGCGGCGAGGTCGCGGACGGCGGGGAGAGCGCCGCCACCGACGGCGACGCACCGAACCGCCGCGGCCCGGAGCTCGTCTTGGACGAGGGGAACGTCCAGACCGCCGAGAGCCTGCTCCTCGCCCGCGCGCTGATGAACCCGGTCGTCTACACCCATCACGTCGCGCGGATATCGAAGGCGATGCTGCGTCGGGCCGCGACCGAACTCCTCGACGCGACCGCGACGACGGCGGCCGAGCTGCGCCGGATGGACGACCACGACTTCCTCGCCGCGATCCGCGACTGCCCGGGGACCGCGGAGCTCTCCCGCCGGTACGACGAGCGCGACCTGTACAAGCTGGCGGTGTGGGCCGAGTACGACGACGTGCCGGAGCGGGTCCACGAGGCGGACCGCGCGGCCGAGACGGCGCTCGAACGCGAGATAGCCGCGGAGGCGGGCGTCGCCCGCGACCACGTGATCCTCGACGTGCCCCCCGAGCCGACAATGCGGGAGTCGACCGCGCGCGTCACCGTCAACGGCGAGATCCGGCGGCTGGAGCGCCAGTCGCCGCTCGTCTCCGCGCTCCGGACCGCCCAGCGCAACCAGTGGCGCCTCGGGGTGTACGCCCCGGCACCGGCCACCGACCGCGTCGGCCGCGCGGCCGCGGACGTGCTCGGCCTCGACCCGGACGGGCTCGTGACCGAGGTGCGCGGCGCGATGCCGACGACGCTCGACGAGTTCGAGTGAGGTTTATGCCGTCGCCGACCGATCCGCCGGCGTGACCGACGACCACCGCGAGAACCGCCGGCTCTGGAACGAGTGGAGCGACGCGTTCCAGGCGCTGTGGAACGCCGACACGGACGAGTCCGGAGTTCCGCCGGTCCCGACGCCCTTCGACCCGGACAGCCACGCGGCGGCCGGCTCGGAGTTCCCGCCGCCGATAGCGGGCGCGGACGTCGTCGAACTCGGCTGCGGCGGCGGCCAAGGGAGCGTGGGGACGGCGCTGGCTGGCGCCGACCGCGTGGTCGGCGTCGACATCGCCGAGGGGCAGCTCGATCACGCGCGCCGGCTCCGCGACTACTACGGCGTCGACGCCCGGTTCCTCCAGGGTGACGTGACCCGGATCCCGCTCGCAGACGACGCGTTCGACGCGGCGTTCTCCGAGGCGGCGTTCCAACTCGTCGCGGACCTCGACGCCGCGGTGCGCGAGGCGCGTCGCGTCCTCCGGCCGGGCGGCGCGTTCTACCTGTCGGTGATGCACCCGTTCCGGGAGCTGATCGACCCGGAAACCGGAAAGATCGACAGGGGGTATCACGCGCCGCCGCGGCGGGAGATCGAGATCGACGAGTCGTACGATGCCGACCTCGTCGCCTTCGACCGGTCGGTCTCCGAGCTCCACCGCGCCCTCGTTGACGCGGGGTTCGACGTCGAGCGTGTCGTGGAGCCGGAGCCCGCGGGCGGCGAGACGACGAGCGAGGGCGACGCCGCGTCGGCCGCCGAGCCACGGGCGCTCCTCCCGGACACGCTCGGGTTCTGGGCGCGGCTCGACGCGCCCTGACGCCCCTGCTCGGAGGTGCCGCCGCTCGGTGCCGCTCCCACGACGTTTTCCCCGCGGCGCGACGAGCCTCCGGTATGTATCTTGAAGGGACGATCCTCGTCGGCCCCAACTTCGAGCCGGTCGAGGGCCGGGTCGTCGTCGCGGACGGCGAGGTCGTCCGGGTCGAGGAGGCGACCGTCGAGAGCGACGACGTGATCCTCCCGGCGTTCGTCAACGCGCACACCCACATCGGCGACTCGATCGCCAAGGAGGCGGGCGCGGGCCTCTCACTCGACGAGCTGGTCGTGCCGCCGGACGGGCTGAAACACCGGCTCCTCCGGGCGGCCGACCGCGGGCAGAAGGTGGCCGCGATGGCGCGCACGCTGCGGTACATGGAGTCGACCGGCACGGGGACGTTCCTCGAGTTCCGCGAGGGGCGCGTCGACGGCGTCGCCGCGCTCCGCGACGCGGTCGCCGGAGCGGGCGTTCCGTTCGGCGAGCGGGCGATCGACCCGGTGGTCTTCGGGCGCGACGACCCCGACGTGCTCTCCGTCGCTGACGGGTACGGCGCCTCCGGCGCCCGCGACGCCGACTTCGACGCGGTCCGGACGGCGACGCGGGACGCAGGCAAGCCCTTCGGGATCCACGCCGGGGAGCGCGACGCCGACGACATCAACGCCGCGATGGACTTAGCGCCCGACTTCCTCGTCCACATGGTCCACGCCGAGCCGATCCACCTCGAACGGCTCGACGACCGCGGGACGCCGGTCGTCGTCTGCCCCCGGTCGAACCTCGTCACCAACGTCGGCGTGCCGCCGATCCGCGAGCTGAGCGAGCGAACGACCGTCGCCCTCGGCACGGACAACGTGATGACCGACTCGCCCTCGATGTTCCGCGAGATGGAGTTCGCGGCGAAGCTGTCCGACCTCCCGGCCCGAGCGATACTGCGCATGGCGACGGCCAACGGCGCGGAGATAGCCGGGGTGGACCGCGGCGTGATAGAGCCCGGTGCCGACGCCGACCTGCTCGTCCTCGACGGCGACTCCGACAACCTCAGCGGCGCTCGCGACCTCGTCCGCGCGGTCGTCAGGCGGGCCGGACAGGCAGACGTCTCGCGGGTCGTCATCGGCGGCAAGCAGGTCGTCCCCCGCGACGACTGAATCGCGCTCTCGCCTTCCGCCGCGACTCCTCGCTCGCTCCGCTCCCGGTCCGATTCCGCACCGCGCCGACGGGATGAAATGGCTTCCGAGCGTACGACCGCGCGATGACGACGCTCTCGTTGCTCGCCGGACTCGCGCTTGGACCGATCGTCGGTCTCGTCGCGACGCTCGCGATGGATCAGGTGATGCCTCGGCTCCCCGAGGGGACGACGGCCCCGAAGGTCGCCGCCGGCGTGCTCACGGACACGCCGGTCGACGACGCGCCCGAGCGGCTGGCGACGTGGGTCCACTACGTCGCCGGCGGCGGCTCCGGCCTGCTGTTCGTCGGGCTGGCGGCCGCGACCGGGTCGCTGCTCGGTCTCGGTCCCCTCGTGGCCGTCGCGGTCGCCGGGGTCGTCCAGCTCGCGCTGATGGTCGGCTTCTTCGCGCTCGTCCCGCTGCCGCGCGCGTCGGGGCTCCCGCGTCAGCGGCTCGGTCGGGTCCGGCGCGACTGGGCCGTCTCCGCGGCGGCGTACGTCGTCGTCGCCGCCGCGATCGTCGGGGTCGCGACCGGGATCTGAGCGGCGGTCGCCGGCGGCGACGCGGCGGCCGCGTCCCGGGAGAGAAACGGTTTAGTCGCTGGCTCCGGCCGGATCGGGTATGCACGCAATCACTCGATCCGGGTGGATCGAGGTCATCTCGGGGTCGATGTTCTCGGGCAAGACGGAGGAGCTGCTCCGCCGGCTCCGGCGGTCCGAGATCGCCGGCCAGTCGGTCGCCGTCTACACGCCCGCGATCGACGACCGCTACGGCGAGGCGACGATCGGGAGCCACACGGGCCGGCAGTGGGAGGCGACCGTCGTCGAGAACGAGGGAGACGGGCCGCTCGACATCCTCGACGACGACCCCGCCGAGGTCGTCGCGATCGACGAGGCGAACTTCTTCTCGGACGCGCTCGTCGAGGTCTGTAACGCCCTCGCGGACCGCGGCAGCCGCGTGATCGTCTCGGGCACCGACCAGACGTTCCGCGGCGAGCCGTTCGAGCCGCTCCCGCAGCTCATGGCGACCGCCGAGTACGTCGACAAGCTCCAGGCCATCTGCTCGGTCTGCGGCGAGCCCGCCTCTCGGAACCAGCGGCTCATCGAGGGGGAGCCCGCCCACGTCGACGACCCGACGATACTCGTCGGCGCCGAGGAGTCCTACGAGGCGCGGTGCCGCGACTGTCACGTCCTCCTGACCGGCGACCGCCCCGACGCGGAGCGACCGTTCGAGAGCCCGGAGGCCGACTCCGCGAACGACTGAGCCGGTCCCGCGACGCCGCCCCTCGACGGTGGGGACGAACCGCGGCTCAGTCGGGCCCGTTCGCCAGCCGATAGGCCCAGAGGTGGCCGCCGCCGTCCGGTAGATCGATCGGTCGATACGTCCGAATCAGCGCGGTTCCGTCGGCGAGCGCCAGCCGCTCGTCGTCGACCGGCTGCCGGGCGTCGACGATCCGCTCGATCCCGTCGACGAACCCCTCCGGATCGGCGAACCGCCTGCTCAGTTGGACGGCGAGTTCCCGGCAGTCGCGCCCGGCGGCGGCCTCCGGGTCGCCGTCGATGTCAAACAGCTCGTACACCCGCTCGTTCGCGCGTATCACGCGCCTGTCCCCGTCCTCGACGAGCATCCCGACGGGGAGCGCGTCCAGCGCGGTCGACAGGACGGCGTTCGTCCGCTCGATCTCGCGCTTCCGGGCCTCCGCCTCGGTGACGTCCTCGAACTGTGAGAAGACGCCGATCACCGCTCCGTCCTCGTCGGTCACCACCTGGTTGTGCCACGCGCAGCGGATCCGCTCCCCGTCGCTGCGGACGTTCTCGTTGACGCTCTGGTACCCGCCCTTATTCGCGAGCAGGTCGCGTTCGAGCACCGCGACGTGTCGGCGTTCCGTCTCGGGAACGAACGGGAGCCACGTCCCGCCGAGGAGTTCGGACTCCTCGTAGCCGAGGATCTCCTCGGCGGCGGGGTTCACCCGAACGATCCGGAACTCGTCGTCGTACTCGATCGTTCCCAGCGGTGACTGGCCGATGAACCGCGACAGCCGCTCTTGGCTCGCGGCGAGCGCGGCCCGCGACCGGTGTTGGTCGACAGCGTTGCGGACGCGGTTGGCCAACACCTCGTACTGGTCGTTTCCCCCGCGCTTCTGGATGTAATCGGTCGCGCCGACGGAGATGGCCTCGCTCGCTATCTCCTCGCTCCCCTTCCCGGTGAACAGGACGAACGGGGTGTCGACGCCGTTGTCGCGGGCGCGCTGGAGGAAGGCCAACCCGTCGGTCTCGGGCATGTCGTAGTCGGAGACGACGCAGTCGATCGGCGCCGACTCCAGCGCGTCGAGGGCGTCCTCGACGCTCGTCTCGGAGCTGACCTCGAACGTCTCGTCGATCCGTTCGAGATACGTCGCGGTCAGATCGAGGAAGGCCGGGTCGTCGTCGACGTGGAGGACGCGGACCGTCGACGGGTCGTCCGACTTGGGGTCCGCTGGAGGCCCCGTCATGCGCACTCATACCGCGACCTGCGCAATATACGTTCGGGTCCGTTTATCAAACGGTTCGGGCGGGCGGTCGGCTCACTCCGCGGCCGCTTGGTCGTCCCCGTGCCCGCCTGCGATCGCCGGGTCGGATTCGCGCTCGTCCGCTGCCGTCGAGTCGTCGACCGGGAAATCCCCGTCCGCGGTCGCGAGCCGGAACAACCCCACGAGCGCGCCGGCCGCGATCAGCGTTCCCTCGACCTTCGCGGCCGCGTACACCCACTCGCGCGGCTCCGCCTCGCCGGCGTTCCGGTAGAGCGCGCGAGTCCAGAGCGCGACGACGCGGCGCGGCGCGACGGCCTCGATCAGTCCGCCGAGTCCGGCCACCAACAGCAGTAGCGCTTTCATACGCCCCCTTCGTCGGGGGCCCTCAAAAGCGGCCCGGGGACTGCGGCGTCGTTCGGCGTCGGTCCCTCAGCCGTCCGCTACCGGCTCAGCGGCGTCGAGATACCGCCGACAGGTCGCGGCCGCCCACTCCCGCACCGCGGCGTCCCCCGTCCACAGCAGGGCGGCGACCCCCGCTCCGTCGATCAGCCCGACGGCCGCGCGGTCGTCGGCGAGGACGACCGCGATCGGGGACTCGCCCTCGTGGCGGTACGCGTCGACGCCGCGGTCGGCGAGCGCGCGGCGGACGACCGCCCCCGTCGTTCCGGTGAGGCGGTCGGCCGCGGAACCGGTGAACACGACGCGGCCCTCGCTCGGCGCGGTCGCGTCGGCGGCGGCGCCGGATTCGTGCGCCTCGTCTCCCGCCGATAGCGACGCGTTCAGTCGCCCGGCGAGGTCGGCGTCGAACCGCGGCACGACCGCGACGACGCTGTCGGACCCACCGATCAGCTCGGCGAGTCGGCCCACGGGCGTCGGCGAACCTTCCGGCTCGTCGGCGCCGTTGGCCGAGCCGCTCGCGCGTTCGACGATCGCGGTCCGATCGCCGAGGCCCGCGGGGTCGCAGTCGACGGCGCGCGCTACGATCGACCGGAGGACCGCCGCGGGCGACGCGGAGCCGTCGTCGCTCACGCGTCTCGCTCGTCCGCGGCGGTCGCGTCGCTCTCGCCGCCCGGCCACCTGTCCGGCGCGTCCGGGCGCGTCGGGTACGACTGCCGGCCGCCGCTCGCCTTCCGCGCGAGCAGCCGCGCGGTGGCGCGCCGGCGGTCGTCCGGGCGCTCCGCCGTGGTCTCGTCGTAGTAGCGCACGCTCAAGGCCAGTCCGGCGCGGAGCAGCTCGTTGGCCGCGAACCGGTATCGGTCGTCGCTCGGTCCCGACGGCGACGGGTCCGCCGACCGGAGGTGCCCCTCCACGAAGAGGTAGCCGCCCGGCGCGAGCGCCTCGACGAGGTCCGCGAACCGACCGAGCGCGTGGAAGAAGCTCATCGTGATCACGTCGTACGCCTCCGTCGGGAAGCCGTACGTCGAGATGTCGGCGCGGACCGCCTCGATCCGCCCGCCGATCCCGCGCTCGGCGGCGCGGTCGCGGACGACGCGGAGCCCCTCCGCCGACGCGTCGAGCGCGTCCACCTCGCGTCCGCGGTCCGCGAGGAACACGGCGTTGCGGCCGGTCCCCGCAGCCACGTCGAGCGCGCGACCGTCGGGGAGCGACGGCTCGTAGGCGCGAAGCACGGGGGACGGCTCCGGCGCGCGCGGGTACTCGCCCGACGCGAACCGCTCGTCCCAGTCGGTGTCGGTCACGGGCGCCCTTCGCCGCGCCGCGGCGTAAACCTCAGGGGCGTCTCGCCCGGACTGCGGGTATGAACGAGACCGAGGCCCCCGCCGAGCGACTGAACGCGCTCCTCGGCGACCGCGACGAGACGCTCGCGACCGCGGAGTCGCTCACCGGCGGGCTGGTCGGATCGCGGGTGACGGACGTGCCGGGCGCGAGCGCCTACTTCGACCGCGGCTTCGTGACGTACACCTACGACGCGAAACGCGAGCTGCTCGCCGTCTCCCGCGAGTCGCTCGACGCCCACGGCGCCGTGAGCGACCCCGTCGTCCGCGAGATGGCGGCGGGCGCCCGAGACCGGGCGAACGCGGACTGGGCGGTCGCGACGACCGGTATCGCCGGCCCGACGGGCGGCACCGACGAGAAGCCGGTGGGTCTCGTCCACTTCGGCGTCGCGCACGCCGCCCCGTGGGGAACCGGGGAGTCGTTCGTCCGGACCGAGCGGGCCGTCATCGACGGCGACCGCGACGCGGTGAAGCGGGGCGCCGCCGAGCGCGCGCTCGACGCGGTCGTCCGTGCGATCGAGGACGCCGACGGCTGAGCGACCGACGACGCCGCTCTCCTCGTCGTCGAGACGGTGTCCCGGCGATCGTCGGTGCCGGTGACCGTCGTCCGGTGAAGCGTTCGCGCCGTCAGTCGATGTAGGCGTTCCCGACGACGGCGACGAGCAGCGCCGCGATCACGATCCACGTGAGCGGTTCGACCGCGAGGAGGCGGAGCGGCCGCGCGGCCGACTCGCCGAAGCCGAAGAGGGCGCCGCCGGCGAGCGCTACCGCCAGCACGAGCGCGCCGACGATTCCGGCCACGCCGAGCAGCGCCCGGTCCGACGAGTCCATGGCGGCGATCCGCGCGGGACGTATATAAACGGATCCCGAACGCGAGACAGCGGTCGACGCGCCGTCGGGAAGGCGGCGGGCGTGAAAACCCGCGCCGCCGCGTCCGGTGTCAGTGGAGGTACTGGAAGGCGATCTCGGTGTCATCCGACAGCTCTCGCTCCGTCCGCCACTCCCCGAGTTCGGTCGCGACGCGGCGCCACTCGACCGACTCCGACGGGATGGCCCCGACGAACCGGTCGAGTATCTGCCCGGCGTCGGCGTCGAGTTCGGCCGGCGTTATCACGAGGGTCTCGTCGCGGATCCCCCGCCCGACGCGGAGCCGGATCGCGTCCCCTTCTCGGATCTCGTGGTAGAGGTCCCTCGCGACCTTCCGGTCCGGGTGGTCGTACCTGAGGTCCTCGACCGCGTGGTGGAGCAGTCGCTGGACGGCGTCTCGGTCTCGGTTGTCGAACAGCGGGAGGGTCCGCCGGAACTCCCCGTCGCCCGTCGACTCGCTCATGGCGCCTCGTGGGACCCGTCGTCGCATAACGTCACCGGTGGACGCTGCGGGTGAGCGCGAAGATGAACAGGCCGATCATGAACGCGCCGACGAATCCTTCGGTGGCGGCGAGGAAACTGCCCGCGAAGTTCGGAACGGTCGCCGTGGGGCCGAATATCAGCGACGTGAACGACTGAACGCTCAACAGCCCGTATCCGAGCGGCGACGCGAACGGCGGGTCTGTGACGACCGCGGCGAAGAGCGCCGCGTAGACGACGACGGTGACGAGCGAGAATCCGATGGTGCGGCGCGGCTTCTCGCCGTACCCGCACGTGGCCGAGAGCGTGAGGTTCACCGCGACTAAGAACAGCAGTTTGAGCCGGCTGCGAAGCGACTCCTTGTGGGCGAACGCCCGGTCGACGTGCGTCCGGC
Source organism: Halorubrum sp. SD690R (assembly GCF_005435035.1). Lineage (NCBI taxonomy): Archaea > Methanobacteriati > Methanobacteriota > Halobacteria > Halobacteriales > Haloferacaceae > Halorubrum > Halorubrum sp. SD690R. The sequence goes on from NZ_SGTV01000015.1 coordinate 29,041, forward strand.
GCCGGTAGTACATCTCCTTGATGAAAAACCGGGAGGCGGACTGGCTGTCGCCGACGCGCTCGGCCCCGTTCTTCGCCTTCAGGTACGTCACTTCGAGGTCCGACGCCTCGCCGTCGGCGAGCCAGCCCGCGAGCCGGCTTCGAACGCCGCCTCCGTCGGCCGGCTCTCCCGGACCCCCGCCCGATTCGTCGGCGGCGCCGCCGTCCGCGCCGGGCGCCTCGTCGGCGTCGTCCTCGATGGCGAACCGGTCCGCTTCGAGGCTGTACGTGTCGTCGACCGTCCCGCGGAACGTGTGTAACACCCACTCCGGAGCCAGCACGTACCGGTAGTTGGAGAAGTCGAAGCCGTCGAACTCGGTCCGGTAGAAGAGGAACCGCTCGAAGACGCCCTCCGAGTCGGCCATCTCGATATCCACGTCGCCGACCCTGCTCCGTCGGAGGTTGTAGTACACGGCGGCCCCGTTCTCCTGGACGAACCGGCCGCCGTCGACCGTCGTGCGCTCCAGGTTGATGGTGACGTCGCCGCCGGCCGTTCGCACGTTCTCGAACCGCGCCCGCTCGAACGTCGACTCCCGAAGCGTCGCGCTCGATCTGAACGTCGTCTCGACGAAGTGGACCGTCCCCCGGAACGCGGCGCTCCGGAAGTCGCCGTCGCCGACGAACGTCGCCCGCCCGAAGAAGGCCTCGTCCGTGAACTCGGCCTTCAGGAACCGCGCCGTGTCGGCGAACGTGGCATTCCGGAAGTCGCCCAGCCGGTCGAACGTCGACTTGTAAAACGACGCGTAGCTGTTGAAATCGACCGCCTTGAAGTACGTCGCGCCGCCGAACCGGATGTACGACAGCACCGCCTCGCCGTCGAACGTCGCGAACTGGAACTTCGCCTTGTCGCCGAACTCGGTCTCGGTGAACGACGCCTCGGAGTCGAAGTCGGCGTTCTGGTAGTGCGCGGGCTGCGCGAAGCTCGCCTTTTTAAACAACGCCTCGGCCGCGAACGCGCAGTTCATGAACACCGCGGCGTCCTCGAACTCGCACCGGTTGAACCGGCTCGTCCCGCCGAACTGGACGGTGCGGAAGTCGGTCCTCGCGTGGAACCGGCTGGCGGTGAAGGTCACGTCCGACCGGAACGCCGCGCGCTGGAACAGACACGCGCCCCGCCACGCCGACTCCTCGAACGAACAGGGGGCGCGGAACCGGGCCCGGTAGAAGTCGGCCACGTCGCCGAACCTGACGCGGTCGAAGCTCGCCGGCCGGGCGAACGTCGAGCCGCCGAACCGCGCGCTGTCCTCGAAGTCCGTCCCGTCGAAGACGGCGTCGCCGCGGAACGTCGCCCGCTCCGCCGACACGTCTTCGCCGAACTCAGCGTCGGTGAAGTCGGCGGCACCCTCGACCCGTATCTCGTCCATCAGGAGCGGCTGTCGGAGGACGGTCTGCTCCGCGAGGAACTCCCCATAGACGGTGACGTGCCGGAGGTCGATCGGGTGGTTGGTCACCCGGTCGAGGACTCGGTGTGAGACGTCGATCGTTCCGAACTCGGCCCCGACGAACCCGAGCGACGACGCCTCGCCGGTCGCCAGCTCCGACACCAGCGATTCGCACACCGACTCGTCGTCGATGCCGAGCTCCGCGCGCCGAGCGGGAGAAAGGTGGAACCGACAGCGGTCCGTCTCTCCCTCCGCCTCTCGGGGACAGGACCACCTCTCGTCGAGCGCGGCCGAACGACCGTGTTCCTCCTCCCACGCCACCGGGTCGAAGCTGTACGCACACGTTCCGACGGACACGACGTACCGGGCCGACGACAGCGCGGATAGTAAAACTACCTCACAGCACCGCCCGACGCGACCGCCGTCCGGCTAGAGGATGGTGTACGACGTCACGGTGTCGCCCCCGACGGTCACGTCGACGGTGATCCGATCGCCGACGGTCACGTCGGCGTAGGTCCCGGTCAGAGGTTTGCCGGGCACCTCCTTGCTGAACGCGTTGACCGAGACGTGGGCCATGTTGCGGAAGTTCGCGAACCCGGACTGGTGGATGTGCCCGCTTATCGTGCCGCGTCCGGACCCGAGCCCCTCGATGACGCGAAGCGTCTCCTTTCGGTCGGAGAGGAACGCGCGCTCCGGGTAGTGTCTGAACCAGTCGTTGTCCGAGATGTCGAAGGTCCCGAGCGGGTGATGGCTCAGGAAGAGCGGGTCGTCGTACTCCGCGCAGACGCCCGCCAGCCACTCGCGCTGGTCGGACCCGAGCTCGCCGCGGGCGCCCGGCGTCGCCTCCTTCGTCGAGTCGAGGTAGACAATCGGCACGTCGTCGGTCTCGATCACGCCGTGGAAACGGTCCTGGCCGAGCAGCGACGTGAGCTCCGCGCGGGTCAGTGTCTCGACATCGTGGTTCCCCAGCAGATACGTGACCGGGACCGGCGCGTCCGCGAATATCTCGCGGACCCGTTCGACGTTCGCCTCGTCGACCTCGGCCGAGCCGTCGTCTTCGATCAGGTCGCCCAACACAAAGATCCGGTCGAACGCGTCGGCGGAGACGGCCTCGAGCGCGTCGCGTAGCTCCCGCTCGATCTCGGCCGCGTGGCCGCTCCGCATGTGGACATCGGGAAACAGCGCGAATCGACCCATCGGTTACCAATGAGTCGACGCACCGCGGTCAAATAACTACGGATCGGCGCTCGCCGCGGGGAAAACGCCTCGCTGTCTCGGCGCCAGATCGCGTCGGGGAGTCGCCGCCCGACTCCTCAGAGAGTCGACGGCGTCCAGCAGAGCCAGGGCAGGGATTTGAACCCCGGAAGTCTCGATTACAAGTCGAGTGCATGAACCACCCATGCTCCCCTGGCGCGTGCGGCCGTACTCGGTCCTCCTATGAGTGCGTGTCGCTTTCCGCGAACCCGGCCGGAGTCACCGGCTTTCCTGATCGCCGCCGCGCTCGTCCTCGTCTTGGGGGTCCAGTGACTTCGTCAGTTCGACGCGGTGGAGGCCGTAGCCGCGGTCCGCGTAGAACGCACGGGCGCGGTCGTTGTCTGCCAGCGCCTCCAGCGCCACGCGGTCGGCGCCCGCCTCGACGAGCGCGCGCTCGGCCGCGTCGAGCAGCGCCGCACCGACCCCCTCGCCGCGCCGGTCCGGTCGCACGAAGAGGTTGCTGACGGTTCCGCGGACGGCGTCGCGGTCGTAGTCACCGCGTTCGAGCGAGAAGCCGACGAACCCGACGGGGTCCGGATCGCCGGTGTCCGCTTCGGCCGCGGCTTCAGGGTCGCGAGCGACCAGCAGGTCGCCGGTAACCACCGACTGCGCGACCCACTCGCGGACGGTCGCGCGGTTCGCCTCGCCGCGGAGCGTGGCGCCGTACTCGCGCTGCCCCGCGGCGAGCGTCACCCACATGTCGGTGACCGGGTCGACGTCGTCGGCGGTCGCCGGCTCGATCCGGGCGTCCGTCTCGGCCATGCGTTCGCGTTCGGCTCGCGACGTGTTGAGACTGCCGGCCGATGACTCGGCCTCGCCGTTGGCGCATCGAACGGCGGCCCAGCGACTCAGACCTCGCGGCAGTTCGGGCAGACGGCCTGCCCGTTCGCGGTGACGAGGTCGGGGACGAGCGCGCCGCAGCTCTCGCAGACCCCTTGCGTCGAGCCCTCGCTCGGCGCACCCGTCACCGGGTCGACGCCGTCTTCGCTTCCGGAGGGGCCGTCTCCCGAGGCGGCCGCGGCGGGCTCCGATGCCGTGGCCGGGTCCATCGTCGCCGCGGCGCTCCGCTCCGCGTCGGAGTCCGCCGCGGCCGCGGTCGACAGCACGGTCTCCTCCGGGTGGGGGTCGCCCGTCGCGGGTTCGTCACCGAAGCCGTCGGCGCCGGCGCCCGTCCGCGGCGCCCCCGCGGCGAGCGCGTCGCCGTCCGTGACGACGCCGACCGCCTCCCCGTCGTCGACGGCGACGACTCGGTCCGTCCCCTCGGCGACGAGCCGCTCTTCGAGCGCCGCGAGCGAGTCGTCCGGCGAGACCGTCGGCAGCGGCGGACTCATGGCCGCGCCGACCGTGGACGGCGGCCCCTCGGGCGACTCCCCGCCGTCGCCCGCCTCCAGCAGCACCTCGAGCGCGTCGCGGGCCTCCAGCCGTCCGACCGGCTCGCCGCCGCGCACGACCACCAGACAGTTCGTCTCCTCTTCGACCAAGAGCGCGGCCGCCTCCGGCAGCGCGTCCGACTCGCTGACGCCGAGGAACTCGCGGTGCATCACGTCATGAACCGTGGTGTCTGTTCGCATACGTTCCGGATCCGCTCCGACCGGCTAAAAGGTGCCCCCGGTAGCGTTTTATCCGTGCCCGGCCTACGCTTGCGATCGGTTCACATATCCGGCGGGGCGAGTCGCGTCCGGACGCCCTGCGGGCGCGCCCCGCCGACGAAAGGGAGCGTTCAAACCCTCCGACGTTCGAACTGGGACATGGCCATTCCCTCGTTCGTGATCGGGATCGCGGGGGGGACGGGCGCCGGGAAGACGACGGTCTCCCGGCTCGTCACCCGCGACCTCGGCGACAGCGTCACCCGGATCCCGCTGGACAACTACTACGAGGACCTCTCGCACCTCGAGTTCGAGGAGCGCAAGGAGGTCAACTACGACCACCCCTCGGCGTTCGAGTGGGAACTCCTCAGGGAGCACCTCGAAGCCCTCCTGGAGGGCCAGTCCGTCGAGATGCCGCAGTACGACTTCGAGATTCACAATCGGAAAGACGAGCGGATCACTGTCGAACCCACCGACGTCATCGTGCTGGAGGGCATCCTGGCGCTGTACGACGAGGACATAAACGACATGATGGACCTGCGGCTCTTCGTCGAGACCGACGCCGACGTGCGGATCCTGCGCCGGATCCGCCGGGACGTGATCGACCGCGGCCGCGACCTGGAGGGCGTCATCGACCAGTACCTCTCGACGGTGAAGCCCATGCACGAGCAGTTCATCGAGCCCTCGAAGAAACACGCCGACGTGATCATCCCGGAGGGCGCCAACAGCGTCGCGGTGAACCTCTTAGAGGAGAAACTGCGCGCCGAGGTCGAGGGCGACGCGGTCAGGAGTTGGGAGCGCGGCAGCCTCGAATCGGAGCTGGGCGAGAAGCGCTCGCTCGACATGGACGGCGACGATTAATCAGTTCGAAACGGTGGGTCTCTGGGCGTGGACGCCGGAGCGACGGTATCTGTCGCCGAAGCCCGTTCGTTTGCTTATAAACCGCTGCTCGTAGATCGACGCTGAACACTTCCTAAGCCCCAGCCGCGAGGACGCTGTACGCTCGCTGCGGTCCTCGTCGCTCGTGTTGCTCGCTCCTGCGGTCCTTACGTCGCCTACGGCGTCCTCGCGGCTGCCCCTTTGAGTCCCGTCCCGCGACCGCACCTCACGCCTCCCCAGCCTCGCCGCTCGCTCCCTCCGGTCGCTCGCGGCGTCCCTCGCGCGTGCTCCTCGCGGCCGCCTCCGGCGGCCACTCGGAGGCACGCGCCACCGCACCGTCATTTACAAGCGATCGTCGTAGCCGCTCACGGGCATTTAACCATCGTATCTCGACCGTTCCGGCTCATCGCCGCCGGCTCGCCACCCGCTCCTCGGCGGTCTCGGCGCTGACGAGCTCGTACAGCGTCGCGCGGCCGCCGTCCTCCTTCGGGCGGAGCACGCGGCCGAGCCGCTGGGTGAACTCCCGCTCGCTGCCCGACCCGGAGAGCAGGACCGCCACGTTGGCGTCCGGCACGTCGACCCCCTCGTCGAGGACGTTCGCGGCGACGACCTGGCCGTAGGTGCCGTCGCGGAAGCGCTCCAAGATTTCGCGGCGCTCCTTCGCGCCCGTCTCGGCCGTGATCGCGGGCAGCAGAAAGCGCTCGGAGAGCCGGTAGACGAGGTCGGTGTGGGCCGTGAACACGATCACGCGGTCGTCGCGGTGGCGGTCGAGGATCTCCGCGAGCCGCTCGACCTTGCGGTCGGCGTTCATCATGACCTCGCGGGCGTCCTGCTTCGCGAGGAGCGCCTCGCGGGCCGCCGGGTCGTTGCCCGAGCGCTTGACCAGCTCCTGGTAGTCGCTCCCGCTCGAAAACGTGATCCCCGCGTCGCGGACGTACTCGACGAAGGTGCCCTGTTTCTCGTCGTAGCGCTCGCGCTCCGCCTCGGTGAGCTCCACCTCGATCCGCCGGATGTCGTAGGGGGCGAGGTGGTCGCCCGCGAGGTCGTCGACGTCGAGCGCGTAGACGCGGTCGCCGACCAGCTCCGCGACCGCCTCGTGGGCGCCGTCCGGGCGCTCGAAGGTGGCCGTGAGCCCGAGTCGCGCGGGCGCGGCGAGGAGGCGCGCGGCGTCCCGGTACCCCTCGCCGCCGAGGTGGTGGACCTCGTCGAAGACGACGAACTCGAAGGCGTCGCCGACGCCGTCCGCCTTCAGGTACGCGGAGTCGTACGTCGACACCGTGATCGCCTCCCGGCGCTGCTCGCCGCCGCCGAAGCGGCCGATCGGGGCGTCGAACTCGCGCTCCAACTCTCGTTGCCACTGGTCGAGCAGGTCGACCGTGGGGACGACCACGAGCGTCGGAACGCCGAGTTCGACCATCGCGCGGATCGCGATCACGGTCTTGCCGGCCCCGGTCGGCAGCTCGAGGACGCCGCGGTCGCCGGCGTCCCGCCACGCGTCCAACGCCTCGCGCTGGTACTCGCGGAGGTCGTAGTCGGTGGCGAGCGCGTCCGGGAGCCCGGCCTCGCTCGCGGCGCGCGCGCTCGCGTCGAGGACCCGGTCGTCGACTGCGACGCCGGCCACCCGGAGCGCCCGCCGGAGTTCGGCGTAGCGGTGGGCGGGCGCCCGGCCGGTCCCGGTTCGGGGGTCCGTCTCGACCCCGGGCAGCGGCGGCAGCGCGTCGGGCGCGAGGTCGCCGTCCGCGTCGACCCGGATCGTGCCGTCCTCGTAGGTCAACCGGACGTCCATCATCCCGAGTTCCCGTCCGACTTACAAAGGCCCACCGCCTCGGTCCGCCATGCGCGCGGACGAACTCGACCCCGACCTCGCCGCGGCGATCGCCGAGATCGAGTCGCTGGGCCTGCCCGCGTGGAGCCATCTCTCGGTCGATGCCGCCCGCCGCCTCGAAGACGACCTGTTCTCGGGACCGCCCGAACCGCCGGTGGCCGACGTCCGCGACCTCGCGTTCGACGGCCCGCACGGCGAGGTGCCGGTCCGGGTGTACCGCCCGGCGGGGGCGCCCGATCCGATGGGCGCAGGGGGCGACCCGCCGGCCCGCGCCCTCGTCCACTTCCACGGCGGCGGCTGGACGCTTGGGACGCTCGATTCGGTCGACGGGATCTGCCGCGAGCTCGCGGTCCGCGCCGACGCGGTCGTCGTCTCCGTCGACTACCGGCTCGCGCCAGAGCACCCGTTCCCCGTCGCGGTCGACGAGGCGACCGCGGCGCTGGAGTGGGTCACCGAGACGGCGGACGCGCTGGGCGTCGATCCCGACCGGACCGGCGTCTCGGGCACCAGCGCCGGCGGCGCGCTCGCGGTCGCGGCGTCGCTCCGCGCGCGGGACGTCGGAGACGCGCCGACGCCCGCCGGGCAGTTCCTGCTGTACCCGATCGCCGGCCGCGACTTCGAGACGGACTCGTACCGGGAGAACGCGGACGGCCCGCTGCTCACGCGCGAGGACATGCGGTGGTTCTACGAGCAGTACCTGCGGAGCCCGATCGACGCCGCGAACCCGTACGCGGTCCCGCTGGAGGCGGCGGACTTGGGGGACCTCGCGCCCGCGACGGTCGTCACCGCCGGGTTCGACCCCCTGCGCGACGACGGCGTCGCGCTCGCGGACCGGTTCGAGCGCGAGGGAACGCTGGTCGAGCACCGTCACTACCCGGCGATGGCGCACGGGTTCTGTAGCCTCGCGGACAGGGTGGCCACCGCGGAGACCGCCCTGTCCGCGGTCGCGAGCGACGCGCGATCCCGGCTGTGATCGGTCGCCCGAAGCGTCGTCCGCCGACGGGTCCCGTCGGACGGCGGCGAGCGGAAACCGCGGCGCGAGGTCAAAGCATAACTCTCGCGAGGCCGTGTCCGTGAGTATGGAACGAGTCTCTATCGACGAGGTCGAGCCGAGCGCCCTCGGAAGCGACGTGGACCGCCGGGGGCTGTCGGAGCCGCTCGGGGTGACCGACGTGGCGCTCAACCGCTACCGCCTCGATCCTGGGGAGCGGTTCTCCGGCGGGCTTCACGCTCACATGGACCAGGAAGAGATCTTCGTCGTCGTCGAGGGGGAGGCGACGTTCGAGACGATGGACGGGGACGTGAGCGTCGGCGCGGGCGAGGCGGTCCGGTTCGCGCCCGGCGAGTTCCAGTCGGGCAAGAACGACGGCGACGAGCCGGTCGTCGCGTTCGCACTGGGCGCGCCCCGCGACAGCGAGGACGTGCGGATCCCGCAGGAGTGTCCGGAGTGCGGACACGAGAACATGCGGGCCGTTCCGAGCGACGACGGGTTCGATCTCCGGTGTCCGGAGTGCGGCGCCGAACTGGAGGGCTGACGCCGTCGAGGCGGGCGCGGGAGACGGGGGAAAACGGAGTCGGAGCGGCGTCGGGACTCAGGCGTCGACGGTCGTCTTCACGATGCTCACGGGCGCGGTCGACTGCCGGGAGACGCGCTCGGTGACGGAGCCGAGCATCCGGCGGTAGTCGCCGGAGCGCGTCTTCGACCCCATCACCGTGAGGTCGACGTCCTCCTCGTCGGCGTAGCGGAGGATCTCCTCGTGCGGGACGCCGTAGCGGAGGGCGGTGACCGCCTCCACGTCGGCGTCGCGGGCGAGCGAGGCCACCGCGTCAAGCGACTCGCGGCCGGTCTCTTCGAGCGTCTCCTCGGCGCCCTCGGCGCCGTCGACGAACTCGTCGCCGGAGTAGGCGTTCACCACGCCGCTGTCGACGACGTAGAGGACGTGGAGCGTCGCATCGTAGCGGTCGGCGGCGTCGATCGCGTGGTCGATCGCGCGGTCGACGCCGACGCTGCCGTCGGTCGGGAGGAGCACGTTGTCGTACATACGCGGCGGTTCGTCGAGCGACCGAATAAATCGGTCGCCGTTTCCCGAACGGTTAACACGCTGTGTGCCCCCCGGAGTTCCATGACCGAGGCCGCGGACCGGATCTTCGTGAACGGGGAGGTACACACGCTTGCGGACCCGGATTCGGGCGGCGACGCGGTGTGCGAGGCCGTCGCCGTGCGCGACGGCGAGATCGTCCGGACCGGGCGGACGCACGACGTGGAACTGCTCGCCGGCGTCGACACGGACGTGGTCGACCTCGACGGGCGCGTCATCCTCCCCGGGTTCGTCGACGCGCACACCCACCTGACCACCGTTGGCCGCTACCTCCTCCACGCCGACCTCTCGGCGGCCGACTCCCCGGACGGGGCCGTCGACCTGCTGGCCGAGCGCGCGGCGGAAGTGGAACGCGAAGCGAGCGAGGTGGAGGACCCCGAAAGCGACGACTGGGTCCTCGGCTACGGTTACGACGAGTCGACGTGGGACGACTCGCGCTACCTGACCCGCGCGGACCTCGACCGCGTCTCGACCGAGCGCCCGGTGGCGGCGTTCCGCGAGGACATGCACGTCGCGGCGGTCAACGGCGTCGCGCTCGACCGCTTCGCCGACGCGCTCGCCGACGCTCCCGACGAGACGGTGCCCACGGACGACGACGGCGATCCGACCGGCGTCCTGCTCGAAGCCGCCATCGACCCGATCTACCGAGCGGTCGAGCCCGGCCCGGCCGAGACGCGCGCGGTCGTCGAGGCCGCGCTCGACGGCTGCGCCGCCCGCGGTATCACGGGCTTCCACGACATGGTCCGCGACTCGCACGCACCCCGGGTCTACCGCGACCTCGACGAGTCCGGGTCGCTCACCGCCCGCGTCCGGATCAACTACTGGAGCGACCACCTCGACGCGGTCCGGGAGGTCGGCCTCGCGACGAACGCCGGGAGCGATATGGTACGGACCGGAGCGATCAAGTCGTACACGGACGGGAGCTTCGGCGGCCGGACCGCGCGCCTCTCCGAGCCGTACGCGGACGCGCCAGACGAGACCGGGCAGTGGGTCGTCGATCCCGACGAGCTGGACGAGGCCGTCGCAACCGCGACCGAGGCGGGCCTCCAGTTCACCGCCCACGCGATCGGAGACGAGGCCGTCGACGCCGTCTTGGACGCATACGAGCACGCCTCCCGGACCGACGCGGGGGAAGCCCGTCACCGCGTCGAACACGCCGAACTGGCCGACGACGACGCGATCGAGTGGCTCGCGGAGACCGGCGTCGTCGCGAGCGTCCAGCCGAACTTCCTGAAGTGGGCGCAACCCGGCGGTCTCTACGAGGAGCGACTGGGATCCGAGCGCACCGCCGAGACGAACCGCTACCGGGACATGCTCGACGCGGGGGTCCGGCTCGCGTTCGGCTCGGACGGGATGCCGATGGACCCGCTGTTCGGGGTTCACCACGCGGTCAACGCGCCGGCCGAATCTCAGCGCCTCACCGTCACCGAGGCGCTGCGGGCGTACACTCGCGGCGCCGCGTACGCCGGCTTCGACGAGGACCGGCTCGGGACGGTCGAGGTGGGGAAGCGGGCCGACCTCGTCGCGCTCGACGCGTCGCCGTGGGAGCGCGACGACGCGATCGACGATATCGACGTGGCGCTGACCGTCGTCGACGGCGACATCGTGTTCGACGGTCGGTGAATCGGCGGCCGAGGCGCGACCCTGCCGGAACGCCGAGAAAGCCGCAATCGCTGCCAGAAAACAGCAGTTATTAATCATGTAGTTCTAATCTGGGAGCATGACAGAGATAGCCGTCGAGTACGCCGCAGGAAACCGTCTCCGCTCCGAGGCCGAGACCGCCCGACGACTCATCGACGCGTACCTCGGTGACCGGCCCGACGTCGACCGCGTCACCCTCTCGCCCTCCGGCGAGTCCGTCTTCTGCGTCAGCGTCGAGGGCGACCGCATCTGGTGTACCGACACCCGCGAGTGGATCGACTCGATGGAGGCGGTGACCGCCGCGCGGCGCCGCCTCTCCGAACTCTCGTAACTCGCCTCGAAAACCCGGTTACTCGGTCGTTGCGGCCGCGTGCGAGTACGCGAACTCCCGCAGGAGCTTCGCGGCCAGCGCCGCCGCCTGCCCGTCGTCCCGGTCGTTCACCTCGACCGCGTCGAACCCGTCGGCGCGCGGCGCGACCGCGCGGACGAGGTCACGGACGGTCCGCGGCGCTACCCCGAACGGTTCCATCGTCCCCGTACCGGGAGCGTAAGCGGGGTCGAGCCCGTCGATGTCGACGGAGCAGTAGACCGTCTCCCCGGCGAACGCGTCGCCGTCGAGACCGTCGACCCACTCGCGGGCGTCCTCCGGCGCGACGACCTCCACGTCGGCGTCGGCCGCCCGTTCCCACTCGGCCTCGGACCCGGTCCGCGCGCCGACGATAACGGCGCGGTCGACGCCGAGGTCGTCGAGACACCGGCGCGTGACGCAGGCGTGGTTCAGCGGGTTCCCGTCGTATGCGTCCCGGAGGTCGAGGTGCGCGTCGCAGATGACGAGCGCGTCGGGGTCGACGGCCTCGACCCCCGCGTGCGTGACCGTGTGTTCGCCGCCGACGAGGAGCGGGACCGACTCGTCGTAGACGACGCTCCGCAGTTCGGCGGCGAGGTGGTCGAGGTACGCCGGCACGTCGTCCCACGGGCGCACGTCGCCCGCATCGTTGACGCCCAGCGCGGAGAAGCGACTGTCGGTGCGGCGGTCGTAGTCGTCGTACGTCTCGGCGAATCGCCGGACTCGGTCCGGTCCGAACCGGGTGCCCGGCTGAAACGTGGTCGTGGCGTCGAGCGGAGCGCCGACGACCACGTAGGAAGCAGCTTCGCGGTCGGTCGTCGCCCCGGGGAACATCGCCGATTACCCGATGATCTTCCGTTGGCCCTCGTAGTCGAGGTACTCGATGTTGTCGTCCGAGGAGAAGTCCTCGCCCTCGGGGATGCGCATCGTGAACGTGTCGTAGGTGTCTAAGTCCATCACCTGAACCTCGTCGCCGCTGACGTTGACGACCTGTCCCTGCTTGCGCTGAATGATCGGGACCCACACCTTCGCGTCGACGGGCTGCGAGAGCGAGCGCTTCTTGTCGTCGAAGACGCCCTTCCCTTCGACGCGGGCCTTCGCGCTGCCGTGTTTACCGGGTTTGGCGGTGCTGTAGTGGTTGATCTTACAGGGCGCGTCGTCCATCATCACGTAGCTGCCCTCCTGGAGTTCGCGAACCTGCTTCTGCTCTCGCGGCATGTCCGCCAATTTCCCCGGCGCGGGTATAAACGGTTTGGAATGCCGCCGCTACCCGGCCCGAGACGGCGTCCAACCGCCCCGACGGCCTGCGGCGTGGGCGTGTACGTCCTCCGCTCGTCGGACGACCGAGTCGATCGCGTCGCCGACGCCCTCGGCGACGACCTCTCCGGCAACGCCGGCGCGCCGATACGCGATGACGCCGACGTTCCGGCGGCCGCGTGCCTCCACGAGGTCGCGACGCACGCGGACGGCGACCTCGGCGTTCCCCCGGTCGACTGGGGCGACGCGGTGACTCCGCGAGCGGCGGCGGGTCTTCCGGGGCGGCGGGCGCCGCCGCGGCGACGTAGCGACCACGACGGCGGCGACGTGGCAGCCGCGACGACCGCGGCGACCGAACTCGTCCCGAAAGCGAGCCTACGGGTCGAGCTCGTCCACGTACTCCTCCGGCTCCTCGTCGTCGTCGACGTTCCCGTCCGGCGGGACGAGTTGGCCCGTGTACAGGTAGCTGACGACGAACATGACGATGAAGCCGACGCCGACGGCCGCGGTCGTCCGCACGACGAACGGGATGTCGTTATAATAGAAGTACCGGTCCGAGACCGCCATGGAGACGAACGCCACCAACAAGATCTTCTGCTCGTCGGTGGGGTTGCGGACGAAGCCGACTACGTCGTTCTTGAGGTCGCCGAACACGCCCATCAGGCGTCACCCCCGTTCGTCGCGGCCGAGTCGACCGTCGGCGCGTGCTCCTCGATCACGCCGCTCACCCGATCGAGGCCCTCTGTCAACTCCTCGGTCGGGAGTCCGAACCCGATCCGGAATCGCTCCGGGAAGCCGAACAGATGCCCCGGTGCGAGGACGACGCTCGCCTCCTCGACGACCGTCCGGCAGAACGCCTCCGCGTCCGCGAAGCCGTCGGGGACCGTCACGAACGCGTTGACCCCGACCGGGTCGAGCCAGTCGAGGCCGTGGTCGTCGACCCACGCCGCGACCGTCTCGCGGTGGGCGGCGGCCAGTTCGCGGTTCTCCGTCAGGATCTCCTCCTCGGATCGCCCCAGCGCCTGCTTAGCGACGTGCTGGCCGAACAGGCTCGGCGAGATGGTCGTGTAGTCCTTCCAGCGCCACGCGCGCTCGACGACCGGCTCGGGACCGGCGATCCAGCCGAACCGGAGGCCAGCGAGCCCGTACGCCTTCGTGAGGCTGGTCGTGGAGATGCCGTGCGCGCCGTAGCTCGCGACCGGCGGCTGCGGGTCCTCCGCGAGCAGGCGGTACACCTCGTCGCAGAGCAGGTATGCGTCGCGCTCGACCGCGACGTCGTACACCGCCCGCATCGCGGCCTCGTCGTGGTACTGCCCGGTCGGGTTGTTCGGGTTGTTCACGACGATCACGGCCGTGTCGTCGCGGGCCGCGTCGGCGACGGCCCCCGGGTCTAACTCCCACTCGGGCGGCTCCAGTTCGACGCGGGTCACGTCGCCGAACGCGTCCGGGACGGCGTGGAGCGCCTGGTACGTCGGCGTGACGACGACCGCGTGCGTGCCGGAGCCGACGCCCGACGCGTCGGGGTCCGAGGCGCCGCCCGCCCCGTCGACGGGGGCGTCGTCGCCGAGCAGCGAGAGGAACGTCAGGAAGTTCGCCTCCTGGGTGCCGCAGGTGAACAGCACCTCGTCGGCGGATCGGTCGTAGCGGTCGCCGACGGACGCCCGGAACTCCGGGTCGCCGTTCGTCGGGATGACGTAGCCGAGCTCCCCCGGATCGAGGTCGAACCGGCTCGCGTCGAGCGACCGGATGCCGCTTTCGGCCAGCATGATGTCGGCCTCGTGTTCGTACTCCGCGAACCAGCGTTCGAGGCCGAACGGGTCGATGCGCATACCCCTCTTCGGGCGGGCGCGAGGTTAGGTGCTGTGGTTGGCGACGTCGTCGCGGACCGCTCCGGCGGCCGCCCGCGAATCGGGGGCACTGCGGGCCGCCATCGCAACGCATTTCGCCGGGGATTGCGACACGACGGCATGGTTCTCAACCGGCAGCGGCTGTTGGGCGTGCTGTTCGTCGCCATGGCGGCGCTCACGGCGGTCGCGCTGGCGGAGGTGCTGCGGACCGTCGTGTTCGCGGTCACCGTCGCGTACGTCCTGTATCCGCTCCGGCAGCGGCTCGTCGGCCGCGGCCTCTCGCGCCGGATCGCGTGCGTGGTCTCGACCGGCGTCGCGTTCGTCGGCGCGACCCTCCTCGTGGCGCCGCTGCTGTACACGCTGTACCGGCGGCGGTCGGAGCTGATAGCCCTCCTCGAAGGGGTCCCCGACCTCGTCCCGATCACCGTCGGCGGGTTCCAGACGGTGGTCGAGATCGCGCCGTACGTCGCGGCCGCGGAGACGTGGATCCGCGGGGTCGCGATCGCGGTCGCGGGCGCGGCGCCGGTCCTCGTCTTGGAGGTCGTCGTGTTCACCTTCCTCGTGTACGGCATCCTCTACCGGCCGCGGGCGGTCGAGGCGGCCGTCTTCGGCGTCGTCCCGCCCGAGTACCACGACATCCCCACACGGCTCCACGAGCGGACGCGGCAGACCCTCTACTCGATATACGTCCTCCAGGCCGCGACCGCCGCCGCGACGTTCGTTCTCGCGGTCGCGGTGTTCCGGACGCTGGGCTACGGCTCTCCCGTCCTGCTCGCGGTCATCGCCGGCGTCCTCCAGTTCATTCCCGTCGTCGGTCCGAGCATCCTCATCGTCGCGCTCGGCGCCCTGGACTTCCTCGTCGGCGCGACCGGGCGGGCGGCCGCCGTGCTGGTACTCGGCCTCGTCGTCGTCGCCTTCGTGCCGGACGCGGTGATCCGCACTCGGCTCGCCGGCTGGACCGGGAAGATATCGCCCGGTCTCTACTTCGTCGGATTCGTCGGCGGCATCCTCACCCTCGGGGCCGTCGGCGTCATCGTCGGTCCCCTCGCCGTGTCGCTGCTGCTCGAAGCGATCGACATGCTCTCCGAGCACGTCGACCCGACGGACTCGGTCGGTGGCGACGCGGGCTCGACGCAGTGACCGGCGACGCGGGCCCGACGCAGTGACCGCCGACGCAGGGCACCACCGGCACGGCTTTCCATGGCCCGACCCTCTGTCCGACACCTGATGTCCTCGACGGATCCCCCAACCGCGGTCGGCGCCGCGCCGACCCTCACGGCGCGGCGTCTCGACGGACTCGCCGATCGCGTCTTCAGCTCGCCGGACGGAAGCGGCGACGACGGCGACGGCGCGATCGACGTCTCCGCCCCGGCGACCGACGAGCGGATCGGGCGCGTGCCGGCCTGCGACGCCGACGACGTGTCCGCCGCGGTCGAACGCGCCCGCGACGCGCAGACGGCGTGGGCCGAGGTGTCGGCGACCGAGCGCGCCCGTATCGTCGACCGGTTCGGCGACCTCGTCGCGGACCGCCGCGAGGAGCTGCTCGACGTGCTCCAGCTGGAGACCGGGAAGTCCCGGCGCACCGCGGTCGAGGAGCTGTTCGACGTGCCGACCGGCTGCTCGTACGTCGCGAGCGAGGCTCCGGGCGCGCTCGCCGAGGAGCGTCGCCGTGGGGTCGCGCCCGGCGTCGCGACCGCGACGGTCACCCGCGAACCGGTCGGCGTCGTCGGCGTCATCTCGCCGTGGAATTACCCGCTGACGCTGTCGATGGCCGACGCGATCCCCGCGCTCGCCGCGGGCAACGCGGTCGTGCTCAAGCCGGACGAGAAGACGCCGTACGGGGCGCTGCTCCTCGCGGAGCTGCTGGAAGTCGCCGGGCTCCCCGACGGCCTCTTTCAGGTCGTCACCGGCGAGGGGCCTCAGGTCGGGCCGCCGCTGATCGACGCGGTCGACTACGTCGCGTTCACCGGTAGCACCGCGACCGGCCGGACCATCGCGGAGCGCGCGGGCCGGAACCTGATCGGCTGTTCGCTGGAGCTCGGCGGCAACAACCCGCTCGTCGTGCTCGGGGACGCCGACGTCGACGAGGCCGCCCGCGGCGCGGTCCAGGCCTGCTTCTCGAACGCCGGGCAGCTCTGTCTCTCCGCGGAGCGGATCTACGTCGTCGAGTCCGCCTGCGACGAGTTCCTCGACGCGTTCGTCCGCGAGACGGAGGCGCTCACGCTCGGGACGGGGTACGACTACGACGCCGACCTCGGCTCGCTCGTCGACGCCGACCAGTTGGCCCGCGTCGAGTCGCACGTCGAGGACGCCCGCGAGCGCGGGGCGACGGTCGAGGCCGGGGGCCGAGCGCGGACGGATGTCGCGCCGTACTGCTACGAGCCGACCGTCCTCACCGGGCTCGAGCCGGACGCCGCGGTCGCCTGCGAGGAGACGTTCGGTCCGGTCGCCGCGGTGACGGCGGTTCCGGACGCGGACGCGGCGGTCGCCGCCGCGAACGACTCCCCGTACGGCCTCAACGCGAGCGTCTGGACCGGGGACCGCGAGCGAGGCGCCGAACTCGCCCGCGAGATCGACTGCGGGACCGTGAACGTCAACGACGCGTTCCTCGCGACCTGGGGCGCGGTCGACGCACCGATGGGCGGGTTCGGCGACTCCGGCCTCGGTCGCCGACACGGGCCCGAGGGGATCCGACGGTACACGGAGACGCGGACCGTCGGCGTCTCGCGGGTCGGCCCGCTGACGTTCCCAGACCGGATCCCGACCGACTGGTTCGTCCGGGGCGCGTTCGCCGCGACCCGGCTCGGCCGACGGATGCGTCGCGGCGTCGACGAGGTCCGTCGTCGCCTGTCGCGCCGCTGACTGGACATGTGGAATCGACGGCGCGCGACCGACGACGGCGAAAAGCGGGGTTACTCCGCGTCGTCGATCAGGTCGCCGAACACCGACGCCGCGGTGTCTGGCACGTCGAAGTCGTGGTAGTGCTCGCCCTTCTCGTTCGAGAGGATGTTGAGCGCGGCGGCGGCGCCGTCGCCGGCGGAGATGACCGCCTGCCACTCCTCGGCACGGGCCATTGCGCCGGTCGCGTAGGCGCCCTCGACGCTGGTCTCCATCGACACGCCGACGCTGACGGTGTCGTCGTCGTCGAACTCGCAGCCGAGCGCCTCCGCGAGGTCGCGGTTCGCGCCCGTCGCGAGGACGACGTAGTCGGCCTCGTACTCGCCGTCCTCGGTCGTCACGGTGAACCCGCCGCCTCCGTCCTCGACGCCGGTGACCTCCTCGCCCTGGCAGCGGTCGACGCCGAAGTCGTCGGCCTGCTGGCGGGCGGTCGCCATGAACTCGCTGCCGCCGACCGAGCCCACGCCGAGGTAGTTGAACAGGTGCGCCTTGTGCATCCACGTCTCGTCCGTGTCGAAGAGGACGGTGTCGAGGCCGTTCTTGCTCGCGAACAGCCCGGCGCTCAGTCCGGCCGGTCCACCGCCGACGATTGCGACATCTGTCATGGTCGCTACAACGCAGTCCCGAACATAAGGCTTGGCGGAAGCGGGGATCGGTCACGGCGGACCTCGCGGCGACCCCCGTCGCCGCGGCCGACACCTCACTCCGCGAAGTCAGAGAGGGACCCGGTCCCGTCGCCCGCGCCACCCCCCTCGTCGCCCGTGTCCGGCTCGGCATCGCTCCGGTGCGTCTCGCCGTCGCCCGTGTCCGGCTCGGTGTCGCCGGAGGCCGATCCGCCCCACGAGTCGTCTGGATCGACCGGTGCGACGGCGCGGGCGAGCTCCGCCTCGTCGTACTCGATCTCCTCGTCGAGCACCATCGCGAGCCGCTGCCACCGCGCGCTCTGTTCGTCTTCGCCCTCCGGGCCGACGCGCGCGCCGTGCGTCTTGAAGAACCGGGTGTCGCGCCCGCGCTTGGATCCCTCGCCGGTGTGCCCGTCGAAGACCGCGCCGAACTCCCCGTCCGGTTCGAGGTCACCGACGGGGAAGTCGTGCGCCGGCTCCTCCCCGCGGGCGCGCGCCTGGGCCCGGAGATCGGCGACCGCGCCGAAGTAGGCGTCCGCGTTCGACGCCTCGCGTGTCGAGTGAGCGCGGGCGGCCGCGAGCGCGGCGTGGATCGCGCAGAGCCGGCCCTTCCACGCGTCGGGCTCCCAGCGCTCCGTCGCGAGTTCTTCGTAGCGCTCGATCGTGAGCGCGACCTCGTCGCCCGCGCGCAGGTCCTCGACGACGTAGAGGTTGAGTCGGTCCCAGAGGTTCCAGGCGTACCCGGAGCGCGCCAGTTCCCACGCCGCCCACGCCGCGATCTCCTCGTCGGAGCGCCGGACCGCCTTCTGGAGCAGGCTGGAGACGACGTACCGGCTGTACCCGCCGTCGGTCTCGTTCGGCTCTTTCTCCTCGCCGAAGTCGTTCTCGCCCGTCGCGTCCGGCGTCCGATCGGTTTCGAGGCTCCCGTCGGACCCGAACGTCGCCTGTCTGTCGTCGCCGTCGGCCATGTCCCCGCTCCCGCCGCGAGAGACTTAACAGCCCCGCGGCGAGCGTGGGTCGCGAGCGGGGTTCGAGTCCGGCGATCCACCCCGCGGTACGGCGGATCACACCTGCTCTGAAAGGGAACTCTTAAGTCGAATCCGGCGGCTATGTTTCGGTAACCGCCCTTAGCTCAGCCTGGTAGAGCAGTCGACTGTAGATCGACTTGTCCCCCGTTCAATTCGGGGAGGGCGGACTGTCTTTTCATTCGATCTGTAACGGACTGCGTATCGACTTGTCCCCCGTCCCCGCGAGCACCGCGAGCGGGGAACAGCGAGACGACCGCAGGGAGTCTCGCGCGTTTCAATTCGGGGAGGGCGGACTGAATTTCTGACTCGTGAGCGACAGCGAGCGGGTGAGGCTTTTCTTTTTCAGCGAGCGAGTTGGTTAGTAGTAGCACGCGAGTAAGCTGAACGACTTTCCTGCCTATTTATACTGAAACCAGCGCAACACGGGATCGATGCGCGTTCGACCGAGGCTGGTCGCGGTCATCGGAGTCGTCGCGGTCGTCGCACTGTCCGGCTGCGCCGGGGGTCCGGGCCCCGCCACCGACGGGGATTCACCGACCGGCGACCTCAACTCGCCGCCGACCGATCCGGCGGGAGTCGACCCCGGCGACCCGGACGACACGGCCTGGACCGGCACCGTCGTGCGCGTCGTCGACGGCGACACGGTGGAGGTCGAGTTCCCGAACGGCGAGGTCGACACCGTCAGGCTCCTCGGCGTCGACACGCCCGAGACGAGCGCCGACGTGACTTCGCCGGGTGAGTTCGAGGGGATCCCCAACACCGACGCCGGCCGCGCGCACCTCCGAGCGTGGGGCGGTGAGGCGGCCGCATTCGCCGAGTCCGAACTCGCCGGCGAGGAGGTCACGGTCGTCGCCGGCGGGGACCGACGCGGCGGCTACGGGCGGCTGTTGGCGGTGCTGTACGTCAACGGTGAAGATTTCAACGAGCGCCTGCTGACCGAGGGGTACGCGCGGCTGTACGACACCGAGTTCGCGCTGCGCGACGCGTACGCGGCGGCCGAAGCCGACGCGAGGGAACGCGGGGTCGGACTCTGGGCGTTCGACGAGTCCGACTCCCCGGCCGATGCGGGCGCGGTCGACGCCCCTGTGCCGGCGTAACACACTTAAGAACGCGCTCGGTACGATGTCGTAGTGGCATCCCGACAGGGCGGGTCGGGGGACGCGGAGCCCCTCGGGCCCGGATCGACGGAGCGTCGGACCGTTTCCACGACCGCCGCCGGCCGGCAGGCAGACGCCCGGCCTCGGTCGCCGCCGGAGTCGCCCGCGCGCCGCCGCGCTCGGGCCGGCCGATCCGGCTCGACCGGCCGAACCGGCGAGTATCGGTCGGTTGATCCCCCGCACGGCGGCGAGGCCGCCGCCCGGACGCCGGAGGATCCTCCCGTGCGCGACCCGGGCCGCTACGCGCTGACCGATCACTTCCGCGAGCGGCTCGAACAGCCCGGTCGGTACGTCTCGACGCGCACCGTGAGCGACGCGATCCGCGAGGGGCAGCTCCGGTGGAACAGCACCGACGGGTGGCGGTTCGCCCTCGTGGAGGGCGGCGTCCGGTTCGTCGTGGTCGTGAGCGACACGGAGACGAACTCCCCGGTCGTCGTCACCGGCTGGACCGAGGTCGCGGACCGCGAAGATGCGCTGGAGGCCTCGCGGTGGGACGGGGTCGACGTCGACACCATCGCCGTGCGGGCCGCGCTGAGCGAGTCGGCGTCGACGCCGATCCCGGACCGGATCCGCCCCCGGACCGTGACCCGCCCGTTCGAGGTGGGCGAACATCGCCTCGAAACCGAGCCGGGCGAGCCATTCGTGCGCTGTACCGACTGCGGCTGCCGGTTCCGCTCGAAGGAGGGGATCACCTCGCGGCGGTGTGGGCAGCGGTCGCCGGGCCGCTAGTCGGCGATACTCATTTCTACTCAACTCCATTCTGTTCGCTCGGTTCACGAGTGGCCAAGTCGCTGCGGTGGCGCGCGCCTCCGAGCGCCCGCGGGGCGCGAGGAGTCCGTGCGAGGGAGTCGCAACCGTCGGGAGCGACGAGGCAGGGGAGGCGTGAGGCGGCGGTGCGGGGTGGGGCGGGACTCGAAGGGGCAGTCCTGCGGCCGCAGTAGGCGACGTAAGCACCGCGGCGAGCGACGCGAGCGAGGAGCGCAACGAAGCGTACTGCGGCCGCACGACTGGGGCTTTGGAGATGTTGTCGGTCGCTCCTCCGAGAGCAACCCCGTACGACATGTGTAAGACCTCCGTTCCGTCTCGTCCGCTGACGCTATCCATTTCCGCGTCGCGACCGAAGCGGCGGTGATGACCGACGACACCGGCGACGACGCCGGCGACGATTCCAGCGAGGACGACGCTGAAGACCTCTCCTTAGATCGCTTCCACGAGGCGCTCGAGGCCGAGGAGCGACCGGTCGCAACGGCGAGCGAGGTCGCCCGCCGGCTCGGAACGTCGCAGGCGGCAGCGCGCGACGCGCTCGCTGCGCTCGTCGACCGCGGCGACGTGGACCGACTCGACGTCGAGGCCGACCCCGTCGTATTCTACCCCCGCGACTGGGGCGCGTTGGCGAGCCGCGAGCGCGTCGTGACCTTCCCGAAGCGCCGCGAGATCGTCGTCGACCGCCCCACGCAGTACACCCGCGCGCGGCTCTCGCAGTTCGCGAACCTCGTCGACACCACCGGCACCGAGCCCGGAACCCGCGGGTATCTCTATCGGATCCGCCAGGAGGACGTGTGGGCAGCACCGTTCGACGACGCCGACGCGCTCGTGGGCGCGCTCCGGTCGGTGCTGCCGCGGCGGTACGAACACCTCGAAGCGTGGGTGCGCGACCAGTGGCGTCGGGCGCACCGCTTCCGGCTGTACACCCACGCGGACGGGTACGTCGTCCTCGAGGCCGCCTCCGAGAACCTGATGGGGAACGTCGCCGACCAGCACCTCGACGACGACCACCTCCGCGCGCCAATCTCGGACACCGAGGCGTGGGTGAACGAGGCGGCGGTCGCCGCGGTCAAGCGCACGCTCTACGACGCCGGCTACCCGGTCGAGGACGACCGCGACCTCGAGACCGGCGACCCGGTCGAGATCGACCTCGCGACCGACCTCCGCGATTACCAGGAGACGTGGGTCGAGACGTTCCTCGACCGCAAGTCCGGCGTGTACGTCGGGCCGCCGGGCTCCGGCAAGACCGTCGCCGGGATCGCGACGATCGCCGCGGTCGGCGGCGAAACGCTGATTTTGGTCCCCTCACGCGAGCTCGCCGACCAGTGGCGCGAGGAGCTGCTGGAGCACTCCACGGTCGACCCCGCCGACATCGGACTCTACCACGGGGGGACCAAGGAGATCCGCCCCGTCACGATCGCGACCTACCAGATCGCCGGGATGGACCGCCACCGGAGCCTCTTCGACTCCCGCGAATGGGGGCTGATCTGCTTCGACGAATGCCATCACGTCACCGCCCCGGTGTACTCGCGGACCGCCGAGCTCCAGAGCAAACACCGGCTCGGACTCTCGGCGACGCCCGTCAGCGAGACTGGCAGCGAGGAAGAGATCTACACCCTCATCGGCCAGCCCATCGGGGCGGACTGGGACGCGCTGTTCGAGGCCGGCTTCGTTCAGGAGCCCGAGGTCGAGATCCGCTACGTCCCGTGGCGCGACGAGACGGCGCGCAACGAGTACGCCGCCGCGGACGGCCGGGACCGCAGACGGCTCGCGGCCGAGAACCCCGCGAAGGTCGAGGAGATCCGGTACCTGCTCGCGGCCCACCGCGACAAGAAGACGCTCGTCTTCGTCGAGTACCTCGACCAGGGCGCCGCGATCGCCGACGCGCTCGGCGTCCCCTTCATCAGCGGCGAGACGCCGCACCACGAGCGCGCGGAGCTGTTCCGCCGGTTCCGGGCGGACGGCGAAGCGGAGGGTTCGGGCGGCGGGGCGGCCGACGACGACCTCGACGTCCTCGTCGTCTCGCGGGTGGGCGACGAGGGGATCGACCTCCCGAACGCCGAACTCGCCGTCGTCGCGAGCGGGCTCGGCGGCTCTCGACGACAGGGCTCACAGCGGGCGGGACGGACGATGCGGCCGACCGGCTCCGCGTTGGTCTACGTCCTCGCGACGCGCGGGTCGAGCGAGGAGGAGTTCGCCCAGCGACAGATGCGGCACCTCGGGCGGAAGGGCGTCCGCGTCCGCGAGACGAGCGTCGCGGAGTAGTCCGCGGCCCGACGCCGCCGGACCGGACGCGTGCCGAATCGCGCCGCTCGCTCAGAGCGCGTCAGCTAAGCGCTCGGCCGCCCCCTCGATCTCCCCCTCGTTCTCGACGAACCGGACGGGCGCGTTCTGGTCGCGCGCGTACTGGAGCGCCGCGGACCGGTTGAGGTCCTGCTCGAAGTCGATCTGGCGTTCGGTGACCCCGTCGAGGTCGCGGTCGCTCGCCCGCCTGCGTTCGAGGATCGTCGCCGGTTCCGCCTCCACGAGGACGAACGCGTCAGGCGAGACGTCTTCGAGCACTTCGACTGGAAGCCCTTGGACGTAGCCGGTCAGCGTCTCGACCGCGAGGTGCGTCGAGAGGATCACGTTCGTCGTCTCCGCTTCCTCGGCGACGAACTCGCCTGCGCGGCGCTGGAGCCGCCGCGTCTCGGGCTGTGAGAGCGTGCCGAGCTTGGCCCGCTCGGTCGCGAGCCCCATCGCCGCCGCCTGTTCGAGCATCACGTCGCCGAAGTTGATCAGCTTGTACCCATCTCCGAGTCCGCGCCTGACCGCCTGACAGACGCTGGAAAGGCCGACGCCGTTGACTCCCGACACGATCGTGACTGACATCAGAAGCTCACCTCGTTCTCCTCGTCGCCCGGCATCCCGCCGCGGTCGTCGTAGTACCGGCGGCCGATGAACTGCGCGCCGACGAGCATCATCAGCGTGTCGTAGAGGTCGTCGGCCGAGTCGAACGTCTCGACCTCCGACCGGTCGATGACCGCCCGGATCGTCGTGGACTCTCCGTCGGGCGGCGACAACTCCGTGTCACCGACCGTCTCCAGCACCTCGCTTCGGGGCGCCGGAAACTGTAGTTTCCTCGCGAACAGGTCACGAGTCTCTGGTAAGCGCATACATGACACATGACAGCACACGCTAGCATAAGTGTACATGTCAGTGCCCCGCGACCGAAGTCGCGGGTTACCCCCTCGTTCCGTTGTGACGCGGAGTGTCGCCGCCCCTCCGATGCGTTCCCCTCCCCGCCGCGTCGCGTCCCGCGCTCGCCCGCGGGCCCGGCGGCGGACGAAGCTTTCAACATACGCTCCGCCGACTTCGCGACATGGACGCTGACGAGCCCTCGCCCGCCGCCGATAGGCACGACGACCCACCGACCGTCGCCGAGGCGGTCGTCGACGCGATGCTCGACCGCGGCGTCGACACCGTCTTCGGGATCCCCGGCAAGCAGACCCTCCCGCTGAACCGGGCGCTCGCCGATCGCGACGCGCGGTTCGTCGTCGCCCGCCACGAGACCGCCGTCCCGCACCAAGCGTGGGGGTACGCCGAGACGAGCGAGCCCGGCGCGATGGCAGCCACCTGCGTCGTCCCCGGCCCGGGCGACACGAACGCGATGAACGGGCTGAAGAACGCCCTGAACGACTGCGTCCCTCTGCTCCACCTCGCCGTCGAGACGGAGCGGTCGGTCCGCGGCGGCGACGGCATCCACGAGACGCCGCCGGAGACGTACGACACCGTCGTCAAGGAGAACGTCCTTGTCGACTCGCCCGCGGGCGCGGTCCCCGCCGTCGTCGAGGCGATCCGGACCGCCCGCGAACACCCGCAGGGACCGGTCCGCGTGGGGATCCCGAAGGACTTCCTCGCCGGTCGGACCCCGCAGCCCGCGGTCGGCGAGCGCGAGCCGTCACCGCCGCCGGCACCGCCCGCGGCGGCGGTGCGCGAGGCCGCAGACCTGCTCGGCGATGCCACAGCGCCCGTCGTGCTCGCCGGCGGCGGTGTCAGGCGCGCGGACGCGAGCGACGCCCTCCGGTCGGTCGCCGAGGGGCTCGGCGCGCCGGTCGTGACGACGTACAAGGGGAAGGGGACGCTCCCCGAGACGCACCAGCTGTCGGCGGGCGTGCTCTGCGGCGGGGCCAGCGCGGAGCTCCGGGGACTCCTCGCGGACGCCGACGTCGGCCTCGTCGTCGGCTCAGACCTCGACGCGGTCGCGACCGCCTCGTGGTCCGTCGCGATTCCCGAGACGCTGATCCACGTCACGCTCGACGGGGACGACGTCGGGTTCGGCTACGAAGCGGACCTCGGCGTCATCGCTGACGCGGACCGCTTCCTCCGGGCGCTCACCGACCGCCTCGACGACGAGGGGGTGGCGCCCCGCGGCGCCGACAGCGCCGAGCGCGCCGAGTCGGTCCGCGCGGCCGACCGCGAGCGCTTCGCGGCGTTGTCCGAGCAGAGCGCCGACGGTTCGGGGAAGTCGACGGCCGACGACCGCGAGGAGCGCCCGCTCCGCTCCGTCGAGGCCCTCTCGGCGGTTCGCGACGCGGTCCCGGCGGACGCGGTCGTCGCCGCCGACGCGGGCGGGTTCCGGCTGTGGACGCTCGTCTCGTTCCCCGCTGCGGGGCCGCGGTCGTACGTCAACCCCGGTTCGTGGGCGACGATGGGTACCGGGCTCCCGTCGGCGCTCGGCGCCAAGCTGGCGAACCCGGACCGCGACGTGGTCGCGCTCACCGGCGACGGCGGGCTCATGATGTGCGTCCACGAGCTCCACACGCTGGCGAGCGAGGGGATCGACGTCACCGTCGTCGCGCTCAACAACGACGACTACGCGATCATCAGCGAGGAGGCGTCGCGGTCGTACGACTTCCCGGACCAGAGCTACGGGTGGGCGGAGACCGGCCTCGACCTCGTCGCGGTCGCGTCGGGGATGGGCCTGCCCGCGGAGCGCGTCCATGCGCGCGGCGCGGTCGGCGACGCCGTCGAGCGCGCCCGCGACCGCGACGGCCCGGCCCTCGTCGAGGTCGTCACCGATCCGGACGAACCGCAGGCGAGCGAGTGGATGACCGGCCCGCACCCCCGGTCCTAACCGGTCCGTTTCACGCCGAGCGTTTCCGAGATCTGAAGCGATCTATATACTCGTCGGGTCTGAATTTCCCGTATGCGCAACCCGTGGGTTCACGACGACGTCCCGGACGACGCCGGGAGTGGGTACGACGGTCCCGTCCGCCTGCTGGCGGCGTTCATGTGGGGGACGTTGGCCCTCGGCGTCGGGGGGTTCGTCATCCTCTCCGGCGCGGGCGTCGTCGACCTCGCCGACGGCGGGTCGTTCGGCGAGGTCGTCACGGGCGTCGTCGCCGCGCTGGCGCTCGCGCTGGCGCTCCCGGTCCTGTTGAAACTGCTCACCATCTCGCGGGCGCTCGCCCTCCTCGCCTTCCTCGGCACCGGCGCCGGGGTCGGCCGGTTCGTGATCGCCCGCGAACCGGAGCGGTTCCGGGGGCTCCTCGACGCGCGCGAGAGCCTCGCCGAGAACGCCGGCTCGCTCGGCGACCTCTTCGACTTCGTCGACTCGATGGCGCCCGGCGCGATCGACGGCGTGACGGTAGTAGCCGACGCCGCGGCGGTAGCGGTCGACGGCGCGATCGCCGTCGCCGTCGGCGTCCCGATCGCGTGAGCCGACCGCCAGCGGGGTCGTGACGGCCGTCCCCACGCGCGGTCGGGTTCCGGCGCGTCCCGCGGGACGGGAGCCTTAACAACACCCGTGGTGAAGCCCGCCCATGACGCATCCGAACGACGTCGCCGTCGGCATCGTCGGCCTCGGCGGCATCGGGTCCCACCACGCGACGAAGCTGACCGAGCGCGGCGCGAACCTCGTCGGCGGGATGGACGTCGACGCCGACGCGCGGGCACGGTTCCACGAGGAGTTCGGCGTCCCCGCCTACGAGGACGAGACGGACCTCTACGAGGACTGCGACGCCGTGCTGGTCACCACCCCGAACCGCTTCCACGAAGAGTACGCGACCTCGGCGCTTTCGGCCGACCTCGACGTGCTCTTGGAGAAGCCGCTGGCGCACACGCTCGACAGCGCCGAGCGGATCGCCGACGCCGCCAGCGACGCCGACGGGTTCTGTATGGTCGGGTTCAACAACCGGTTCGCGGAGCCGGTTCAGGTGATCAAACACTACCAAGACGAGGGGAGGTTCGGCGAGACCACCCACGTCGAGGCGAACTACGTCCGGCGGCGCGGCGTCCCCGGCCGGGGCTCGTGGTTCACGTCGGCGGACGTCGCCGGCGGCGGCGCGCTCATCGATATCGGCGTCCACGCGATCGACTTGGCGCTCTACTTCCTCGATCACCCCGAGGTCGTCGAGGTGTCCGGGGACACGCGCTCGGCGTTCGGCGGTCGCGACGACTACGCGTACGTCCACATGTGGGGCGACGACGCGGGGCCGGAGGGGTTCGACGTCGACGACTCCGCGTCCGCGTTCATCCGCGGCGCCGACGGGAGCACCGTCTCGCTGGAGGTCGCGTGGGCGACGAACCGGCCGGCGACCGACGAGTTCGTCGTCCGGGGCACCGAGGCGGGCGCGACGCTCGACCGCGGTAGCGGCGACCTCACGGTCCACGAGGCGGGCGTCGGCGGCGGCCACCACCTCACGGACGCGAGCGTGGAGACGCGCGACGGCGACGCGCACGCCGCCGAGCAGGCGACGTTCCTCGAAGCGGCCGCCGACGGCGAGGCGCCGTCGATAAACACCGTCGAGGAGGGGTTACGCGTCCAGCGCGTCATCGACGCGATTTACCGCTCCGCGGAGACCGGCGCGGCGGTGCGGCTGGACTGAGCCGCCGACCGAGCAGGCCGACCCGGGAGCCGCGATGGGAACCTATTCGGTGCTGGGGACCGTCACCGCGGACAACTCGTGACCAGCGATCCCGGCCCCACGCCGCCCTCCGAACGGATCACCAGCCTCGACGCGCTCCGCGGCTTCGCGCTGCTCGGCATCCTCGTCATCAACATCCGCGTCTTCTCGATGCCGGAGCAGACCCTGCTCAACCCCACCGTGTACGGCGACTTCACCGGGCTCAACTACTGGACCTGGTTCGTCGGCCACGTGTTCGCGCAGTCGAAGTTCATCACCGTCTTCTCGGCGCTGTTCGGCGCCGGCGTCCTGCTGTTCATCGAGAGCAAAGAGGAGAAGGGCCAAGACGCCGTCCGCCTCCACCTCCGCCGGACCGCGGTGCTGATCGCGATCGGCCTCCTTCACGCGTACCTGCTGTGGTACGGGGACATCCTCGTCACGTACGGGCTGCTCGGGCTGTTCCTCCTCTTCGTCCGCGACCTCGACGCGCGTCGGCTCGGCGGGCTCGCCGGGATATTCCTGCTCTTCGTCCCCGCGATCGAGCTGTTCGCCGCGACCTCGATCGGCGGCGAGGCGATCGCCGGCCAGTGGCTGCCCGCGGAGGCCGCGGTCCGAGACCAGGTGGCCGCCTACCGCGGCGGCTGGCTCGACCAGATGAGCCACCGCGTCTCCTCGTCGTTCCAGCGACAGACGTCCGGGTTCATCGGGTCGAGCTTCTGGCGCGTGGGCGGCGTCATGCTGCTCGGCATGGCACTGTACAGGCGCGGCGTGTTGACCGGCGAGCGCTCGACCGCGTTCTACCGCCGGCTCGTCGCGGGCGGCGTCGTCGGCGTCGGAATCGTCGTCGCCGGCGTCGCGTATATCGAGGCGAACGACTGGAGCGCCGGCGCCGCGCTGTACTGGCGGCAGTTCAACTACGTCGGGAGTCTGCTCGTCGCTGGCGGGTACGTCGGCCTCGTCACGCTGTTCGTCCGGTGGCGCGGTGAGGGGCTCGTGGCCCGCGCGCTCGCCGCGGTCGGCCGCACCGCGTTCACCAACTACCTGCTCCAGACGGTGATCGCGACGACGGTGTTCTACGGTCACGGTCTCGGGCTGTTCGGCTCCGTCAGCCGCGTCGAGGCAATGGGGATCGTCGTCGCGATCTGGGCGGTCCAAGTCCCGCTGTCCGTGATCTGGCTCCGGTACTTCCGGTTCGGTCCCGTCGAGTGGGTGTGGCGGACACTCACCTACGGGGAGGCACAGCCGTTGCGGCTGAAAGACTGACCCCGCGTTCTCCGAACTGAGACTCGCGAGGACACGTTCAACAGTCCCCGGTCGGACTCCCGCACATGAGCGAGTTCGACGTTCACGACCACCGTCACGAACTGAAACAGCTCCGCGACTCGGGCCGAACGAGCCTCTGGGAGAACAGGGAAGGGATGGCGTGCCCGGTGTGCGACGACGCCTTTTCGCGGCTCTTCGTCACGCGACAGTCCGGGACGACGTTCCCCGAGAACGACGGCGCGCGGTTCTGCCTACTGCGTTCCGACGACGCGGTGTACCTCTTCCGACACTGAGCGACCGGGGGCTCGTCAGTCGTCTCCCACCGGGTCGACGCCGGGCTCGGGCTCGTCGATGTACCGCTCGGTCCACGTGCCGCGCGAGAACCACGCGACGCCGATGACGGCGCCGAGGACGTTTCCGAGTGCCATACCGACCCAGACTCCGGTCTCGCCCCACCCGGCGACGAACACGAGGTACCCGACGCTCGCGACCCGGCCCACCCAGAGGGTGAGGATCGAGATGACCATCGCGGTCTTCGTGTTGCCCGCGCCGCGGAACGCGCCTAAGATCACCTGCGAGACGCCGATGAAGGCGAACTCGACCGACCGGATCCGGACGTACTCCACCGCGTAGCCGATCGTCGCGGGCGCGTCCGGCACGTCGCCGAGGAACGCGCCGACGATCGGTTCGGTGAACGTCACGGCGACGACCGCGACGAGGAACATCACGCCCGCGCCGGTCGTGGCCGCGAACTTCACGGCCCTGCCGGCGCGGTCGGCGCGGTTCGCGCCGAGGTTCTGCCCGACCATCGTGTCGATAGCGCGGCCGAGCCCCATCGCGGGCAGGAAGACGAGCGAGATGAGCCGGTTGCCGAGCCCGTATGCGGCGACGACCGGCGGCGAGAACGTGACGATCATCGCGGTGAGCGTGATCATCGCGAGCGCGCTCGTCGTCTGCTCGACGCTGGAGGGGAGCCCGAGCCGGAAGATGTCCCGGATAAAATCGAGGTCGGGCGCGAGGTGCCCGAGCGTCACGTCGGGGCCGTACCCGGTGCCGAACAGTATCCAGAGGCCGATGGCGGTCGCAACGCCCCGCGAGAGGATCGTCGCGAGCGCGGCGCCCTGGATGCCGATCCCGGTGACCCCCGTCGCCGAGAGCAGCGTCGCCTCCAGCGCGACCGGGTCGAGCGCCGCGAGGCCGGGAACCGCGGCGAGCCACTCGAACAGCGGGTTCCCCTCGAACCCGAAGATGAAGAACGGGTCCAAGAGGACGTTCAGGAGGACGGAAATGAACATGACGGCCATCGGCGTCCGCGTGTCGCCGTAGCCGCGCATCAGCGCCGAGAAGACGAAGAACCCGAACATCAGGGGGATCCCGGCGAAGATCACCTCCATGTAGTCTGCCGCGAGCGGGATCACGGTCGCCGCGGTCTCCGCGTCGCTCGGCAGGATCTCGAGGGCCGGGCGCGTGTAGAAGTAGCCCCCGATCCCGATGAGCACGGACAGCACGGAGACGGTGAAGATCGTCTGTCCCGCCACGAGCCCGGCGGAGCCCTCGCCGTCGGCGCCGGTGTACTGCGCGACGAGGATCGCGCCCGCCGTCGTGAACCCGCCGGCGACCGCGATCAGGAGGAAGATCAGCGGGAACGCGAGGCTGATCGCGCCGACGGCCTCCGCCGAGAGCCGGCCGAGGTACAGGGTGTCGACGATGTTGTACGTCACCTGGAGCAGCTGGATGACGACGATCGGCCACGCCAGGCGGAACAGCGGTCGGAGGAGGCTCCCCTCGGTGATCGACTCCTCGCCGACGGGGTCGTCGGGCGCGGGCTCGGGGGCGTCGGACGCAGCTTCGGGGTCGTCGTCCCCGTCGCGGCCGTCGTCGCCGCCCGTGGGACCGCCGCTCGGTCCACCGGGGGGGTCCGGCGGCTCGGAGGAATCCGACGGGTCGGAGGGGTCGGCGGCGGGCTCGTCGCTCACTGCGGTTGAAAAGCCGGGCGCGCTCTATCAGGCTTCCGATCCGATCATCGACGCCCGTCGCTACCGTCTATGGATCCGGCGGGATTGTCCGCGTCCGAGGGCCCGCCCTCGGCCGTCTCCGTGGCGCCTGCTCCGTCGCCCGGGGTCGGATCGGCGGCGCCGTGAGCTCCGTCGGCACCGGGCGTCTCGGTGGCGGCGTCGACGCGGACGACGCCGGAGGTGTCGTCGAAGACGAGGTGCCGGTGCGGGTACGCCATCTCGACGTCCGCGTCGGCGAGGCGCTCGCGGATCTCGGTGTTCACGTCCGACTGGACCTTCGCGAGCTTGTACGGCTTCTTCACCCAGTACCGCAGCCGGAGGAGGACCCCGTCGTCGGCGAACTCGTGGAGGCGGCAGTCGGGACCCGCCATGTACCGCGCCACGCCGATCCGGATGTCGGGGCCGCCGTCGACGACGGCCTCGGAGTCGCGCGCCGCGCGCTCGATGAGCCGCCGGGCCTCGGGGATATCGCTCTCGTAGGTGACGAGCACGTCGATCGAGCGCCGGGTCCGCTCGTCCTCGGCCGAGAAGTTCGTCACGTCGCGCTCGCGCATCGTCCCGTTCGGCACGACGAGGAAGGTGTTATCCAGAGTGAATATCTTCGTGTAGCGGATCGTGATGTCCTCGACGAACCCGGTCGTCCCGTCCTCTAACTCGATCATGTCGCCGATCTCGAACGGCTGGTCCGCGAGGATGAACACGCCGTTGATGAAGTTCCCGACGAGCGGCGCGAGGACGATACCGATGACGGCCGAGAACACCGCGGTCCCGAGGAGGAGGTCCGCGAACCGGAAGCCGACGGCGCCCAGGCCGACCAGCACCGAGGCGGCGATCGTGCCGACCCGGACCCCGCGGACGATCGTCTGCGCGACGCTCTGTCGCGACACGCGGCGGGCGACGGGGCGACCGATCAGCCGGACGAGGAAGTTCGCGAGGACGACGCCGACCGCCAGTGACGCGAGGACGGTCAACACGCCCGTTCCCGGCAGGTCCGCGAGCCGAGAGCCGATATCGGCGAGCCGCGAGACGGCCCCCGCGATCGGCGTTCCCCCCGGGAAGACCATGGGAACCCGCTGTCGGCCATCGGAAAAAGCGTTTCTCCACGCGCACGACCGGCGGCGAACGAGCCGCTTCGAACGAGAGACGGGGCAACCACTGTGACTCCGCTGAGCGAACGGGCGGTATGGGCCAACCGCCTGCGGACCCAACGAGGTTCGGCGTCGAACACGACACCAAGCCGGGAGACGCGCTGCTCGCCGGCTTCCCCTCGTTCGGGCTCGCCGGCCTGACCGCCGTCCACTACTTGATCGACGACCTCGATCTCGAGGAGACGGGGCGCGTCCGGATCGACGGCGCCCCGTCGATCACGCCGTTTACGAAAGGGGACGCCGCGCCACCCGCTCCGGCTGTACACCGACTCGGACCGCGACGGCACCGTCCTCGTCGCCGAGCGGATCGAGGAGCGGGAGCCGGAGGGGACCACGACCGCATGGACATTTGGACCCCATCTGTCCCGACCGTGAGGACCGGGCTCTGAAAACGCGTACAACTCGTCTCATAGTAAAAAGCTATAATCCCCGGTCCCGTTCTTCGGTACATGACTGACGATCTCCGGGACACGCTCGACCGCGTGGGGGACCGATTCAACCTCGGCGAGTACGAGATTGACGCGTACCTCGCGGTGTTGGAACACGGCGAACTGACGGCGAGCGACATCGCCGACCGGACCGAGATCCCGCAGCCGCGGGTGTATGACACGGTCCGGAGCCTCTCGGACCGCGGGCTCGTCGAGCTCCGCGAGTCGCGGCCGATGAAGATTGTCGCCGTCGACCCCGAGGACGCCTTCGGCGATCTGCGGTCGTCGTTCACGGAGATGGTCGACGAGCTGGAGGCGCGGTACACCGCGCCGACGCGGGAGACGGAGGCGGTGTCGCTTGTCAAGTCGCGCTCGACGATCCTCCGGTACCTCGAAGAGGTGATCGCGAACGCGGAGTACGAGCTCGCGCTGTCGCTCACCCCCGGCCTCCTGCGGCGGTTCCGGGACGAACTCGCCGCGAAGGTCGCCGAGGGCGTCACCGTCGAACTGCTCGTCACGCCGGCGTCGAACGCGCCCGACCCGACGGAGTTCGACTACTTGGAGGTCGCGACGATCGCCCGCGCGCGCCGCGGGATCACCACGCCGGTCCTCGCGGTCGGCGACGGCGAGTACTCCGTGTACGCAACGCAGGACGCGCTGCGCGACGACCGCGAGCGCTACGGTGTCATCTTCAACCGCTCCGCGCTCGGCTTCCTCGTCTCCGGCTTCTTCGGCACCGTCCTGTGGACGACCGCGGAATCGCTCGCCGCCGACGGCGAGGACCGGCCCTTCCCGCGCCGCTACGCCTCCATCCGTCGGGCCGTGAAGGACGTCCGCGAGTTCGGCGACGAGGAGTTCTACGCGACCGTCGAGGGCCGCGACATCGAGACCGGCGAGGAGGTCACTGTCCGCGGGAAAGTCGTCGACGTCGCGTTCGTCGACACGGAGGAGGTGGCGTCGCTGGTCGTCGAGACCGAGAACGGCCGCGTCGAGATCGGCGGCCGCGTCGCCGCCTTGGAGGACGTGGAGGGCCAGGAGATCGTGATCGGCCGCGGCGAGCCGCCGGCGCTGTGAGGTGCGCTCGGGTCGTCCCGGCGTCGCCGTTCAAGTGCGGGCGGACCGAAGCGGACCCGTGACCGACGACGCGCGTCCCGACGACGAGCGAGACGCACCGACCGTCGCGTGCGAGCGGTGCGACCGGGAGTGGGTGCTCGACCGCGAGGTCGACGACCTCGACCCCGGGAGCCACGCGATCGAGCAGTTCGCGCTCGACCACGAGCGCCACACCGGCCACTACCCGGACGGCGTGACCCCGTGGGTCGCCCGGTGCGACCGCTGCCCGGACGGGGAGCGCTTCCTCGCGGAGCGTCCGGCGCGGCGCTGGGCGGAGACGCACGCGCGCCACACGCGCCACACCGTCCGGCTCGAACCGCCAACGGGAGCGGTCGAAGCCGTCTCGCCGCGAGACGACGGGGACCGGTCGTAACACCGCAGCCGCTTCCCCTCCGCTACGGACCGAGCGCCGCGATATCGGCTCCGACCGCCGCGCGGGCGTCGGCCGGGTTCGGGTCGCTGTCGGCCAGATGCGTCCACTCGCAGGCGGGTAGCGCGGCGATGCGGTCCCGGATGGCCGGCCGGTACGGTGCGGCCGACGCGATCCCGTCACCGCTGCCCCAGATGTCGTCGATGACGGTCCGCGAGTCGATCCGGACCTCGACGGCCGCAGGGTCGCAGCGCGCGGCCAGCGCCTCCAGTCCGAGGTGGAGCGCCGCGTACTCCGCGGTGTTGTTCTCGGCGCGAGCCCCGACGGGTCGGCCCAGCCGAACGAGGGGGTCATCGCCGACCAGCAGCACGGCCCCCGCGCCGGCCGGTCCGGGGTTTCCGCGCGAGCTCCCGTCGACGTAGAGAACGATGTCGTCGGCGGACTCGCCGCGGTCGTCGCCCGATTGCGGCGGGTCGGCGGCGAGGACCGACTCGACCGCGGTCCGGATCTCGGCGTCGGTCGTCGTCGGGCCGAACAGCCCGCCGTAGCCGGTCACCGCGTCGTCGATGGCGTCGATCGCCGGTCGTATCTCGTAGCCGTACAGGGCGAGGACGTCGTCGACGCGGCTCGCCAGCGGCGAGAGCCGGTCCGTGGGAAGTCGGTCCATGATGTCTCACGCGGCCGAACTGCGGTCCACAACGGTTCATTCGAGAGCGCAGGGAAAAATGCGCTGGCGGCGAGCGCGGTGAGCCGAGCCGCCGCCGATCGGCGGTCAGGACTGAGTGAGAGTGACGACCGCGACCGACCGAGAGCGAGGGCCACACCGACAGCGTATTTACGCCCCCAACCCCTCCGACCCGACATGACGCTCGTCGTCGTCCCGGTTCGATTCCCTCCCTCGTCGCACTCGGCGGCGACGCTCCGCGAGGCGGCCCGCGTCGCCGCGGAGCGCGACGCCGACCTCACGGTCCTCCACGTCGACTTATACCAGCGCTCGGGGGGCGTCTCGCGCAGCGACCTCAAGCGCGCCGCCGAGGAGCGGATCGGCCGGATCGACCGGGCGCGGTACGTCGTCCGTCGGGGCTTCCTCGTCGAGGAGACGATCCTCGAAGAGATCGTCGCCGAGGGGGCCGACGTGGTCGTCATCGGGTCGAAACAGGCGGGACGGTGGCGCCGGATGGTCCAGAAGTTGCTCTCCGACCCCGACATCGACTCGTTCCTCCGCAGCCAACTCGACTGTACCGTGATCACCGTGGACGCGGACGGAGAGACCACGACGAACGACGCCGACGACGACGCCGCGCCGCTCCCGGACGACTAGTTCTCCCCGCGCCGCGACCCGTCCCGCGTCGCGACCTCGTACCGCCGCTCGTACTCGATGACGGTCGCCGCCCGGTCGGCGACCGACTCGCCGAACTCGCGCTCGACGACGTACAGCGCCAGATCGATCCCGGAGGTGACCCCGCCCGCGCTGAGCACGTCGCCGTCGTCGACGACCCGCGCGTCGACGACCTCCGCGCCCGACTCCCGGAGCTCCTCGACGGCGGAGGCGTGCGTGACGGCCCGGCGGCCGTCGGTGACGCCCGCCTCCGCGAGCAGCATCGACCCGGTACACACCGAGGCGATCCGGGTGTCCGCCGCGTGGTACGCGGCGAGCGCGCGCGGCACGTCGCCCTTCTGCGCCTCGGCCCACGCGCTCGCCTCCTGGTTGCGCGCGTTCCACCCGCCCCCGGGCACGACCAGCAGGTCCGGGGCGTCCTCTCCTCTCGGGCCGGGGAGCGCTCCGTCCACGCCGACGCGGGTCCCG
Organism: Halorubrum sp. SD690R; assembly: GCF_005435035.1. Classification (NCBI taxonomy): domain Archaea; kingdom Methanobacteriati; phylum Methanobacteriota; class Halobacteria; order Halobacteriales; family Haloferacaceae; genus Halorubrum; species Halorubrum sp. SD690R. Next base: position 64,697 of record NZ_SGTV01000015.1, read on the forward strand.
TGGCTCGCGGTCACCGTCTCGCGCTCGTCGAGCGACACGTATCGGACGCGGCCGCCGTCGTCTCCTGACGCCCCGTCGTCCCCTGTCGTCCCGTCGTCCCCTGTCGTCCCGTCGTCCCCTATTGCTCCGTCGTCCCCTGTCGTCCCGTCGTCCTCCTCGGCGGCGTAGCCGAGCGCGTAGTCGAACACCTCGTACGGGCCGATACCGTCCAGTTCGTCGAACCCGTCGTACACCAGAATATCGACGTTCATGCCGGGCCGAACGAGCGGCGCGGGCTTGTGCGTTCCCCTCCGATCGGGCGACTCCCGGTGACCCGCAGCGCCGAGCCGTCAGCCCCGGTCGCCGCGTCACTCATCGGCGAACGCCGACGCAACCCGCTCGATGTCCGCGACGACGCGGTCCCGGTCGACCCGCTCGCCGCGGTAGGCGCGCTCGACGATCCCGTCGGGGTTGACGAGGAACGTCACCACCATGTGCGTGAAGTCGTACCCGGGGAGGCGCTCGCTCTCGGTCGTCCGCTCGAAGGCGATCCCCAGTCGGTCCTCGACCACCGTCTTCGCGCGGGCCGGCGTCTCGGGCCGGAGGTACAGCCAGTTGCCCGCGTCGAGGTCGGCGCCGACCGACGCGGCGTTCTCTCGGAGCGCGGCCGCGTCGTCGCGCTCGGGATCGAACGTGATCGGGAGGAAGTACACGTCCTCCGTCAGCCCCGCGTCCGCGACGCGGCCCTGAATCCGAGCCCACTGTCGGAGCAGGATCGAACACTCCGCGGGGCAGAAGGTGAACACGCCCGTCACGAGCGCGGTCCGGTCGAGCGCGTCGCTGTCGAACGTCTTCTCCGCGAGCGGGGCCGACAGCTCGAACGACGGCAGCGGCTGGCCGTACGCGGGGTACGCGAGGTCTTCGCTGTCCGCGATCTGGTCTTCCTGCGGGTCGAGCACGACGCCGTCCGGCGTCCCGCCGAACAGACGCGATGTACAGCCCGCGAGAGAGCCGGACGCGACCGTTCCGGCCCCGGCGAGCAGCGTGCGGCGATTCATACCCGTGTGAAGGGCCGAGCGGCGCATAACGCGTCTGGTGCGATCGCCGAACGAGCGGCCGCGGCGGGTGGGAATTGGGATATTGGGTGCGCGGGCTCCCGGGGCGCTGTCGATCCCTCAAAACGGCGTGTAGTACGGAATCGGCGGATGCGGCAGCGGGACGCCGAGCGTCGCGAGCCCGTGCTGGAGCGGGAGGTAGCCGAGCGCGACGAACGCGACGCCGAGGACGCGGTGGAACCGGAGCCGGGTCTCGAGGCGCATCGACTGGAAGGCCGTCCCGAACAACAGGAGCGCCGGAACCGTCCCGAGGCCGAGGACGCCCAGCGAGACGGCGCCGCCGAGCGCGCTCCCCTGAACGAACGCGTACAGGAACGCCGGGTACAGCAGCGGGCACGGCAGGAACCCGTGTGCCGCCCCCACCCCGAGGATGCGCCAGTCGCCGACCCACGCGTCGACGCGGGCGACGATCCGGTCGCTCACCGCCGCGGCCGCCCGGTCGAACCCCGGTATCGGGAGCGACTCGAACTCCAGCCGGAGCGCGTAGCGCGCGCCGAGGGCAACGATCACCCCGCCGACCGCGATTCCGGTGAGCGCGTGGACGTCGTCTGCGAGGGTCGTGACCGCCCGCCCCGTGACGAACGCGAGGCTCCCGGCGAGGCCGAAGAGACCGCCGAGCGTCGCGTAGCTCGCGGTCCGGCCGAGGTTGAACAGCGCGTGCTGCCGGACCTGCCGCACGGTGAGGTCGTCCCGCCCGTCGCGTCCGCCGGCCTCCGCGGACCGCATCCGGTCGGCGTAGGTGCCGACGAGCGGACCGCACATGCCGAGGCAGTGGGCTCCGCCGAGCAGCCCGATGAGGAGGAAGACGCCGAGGCCGAGCGAGTCGGTCGCGTACAGGGAGCCGGTCGGCTCGCACGTCGCGCCGCCGCCGGTGGCGACGAGCGCTCGGAGCGCGCCGAGGCTAGAGAGGTCCATATCGGACGGAGGTGCCGGAGACCGCTAACCGATCTGGTGCGATCGGCGAACGGGAGCGGTTCGCGCGCGGCGTCGGTCCGGGGGGAGCCGCCACCCGGTCGGCGGCGTCACCCGTCGGCGTCGAAGAGCGAGTCGACGGTGCGGACGAAGCGGTCGACGATGCGGTCGGGGAGCGACGGCGACACCTCGTCGAGGAGCGCGGCCGTGCGGTCCGGCCGGGCGAGCGAGACTGTCATCGGCCGGTCGGGGGACTTCTCGACGATCCCGTGGTTGGCGAGCGTCGAGACGTGCCACGACACCGTGCTCCGCGCGAGGTCGAGGTCGTCCGCGAGCGCCGACGGCCGCGTCGGTCCCGCGGCGTGGAGGCAGACGACGATCTCGCGGGCCGTCTCCCGCCGGAGGAACGCGAGGGTCCGTCGGTCCCACGGGTCGACCGTCGGGTCGAAGTAGTGTGCCCGCCCGCCGATCCGCTCGACCGCGAGCTCGCCGTCGCGGACGAGCCGGCGGAGGTGGTACTGCGCCTGCCCGGTCGCGATCTCGAGGTCGCGACCGATCCGGTTGAAGTGGACGCCGGGCGTGTCACGGACGTGGCGTCGGATCCGGGCTCTGGTGTCCGACATTCCTGACTGGCCGTTCTACCCGCCTCTGGGATAAAAGGCGCTCGTGCGGTCCCCCCATCTGGGAACGGCGAACGGGAACGTCTTCTTATCCGTCCCCTCCCAAGGGCGACCCGTGACGCAGTCGATCCCGGGGGAGGTGCCGGCGCTCGCCGGCTGGTCCGTGGAGGGATCGCTCCCGATCCTGGCGGTCGTGGTCGCCGCCGGACTCGGGACGAGCCTCCTCTTCGCCGTTAGCCTCGCCGCGTACCGCCGCCGCCGCCGAGCGCAGTACCGACTGATCTCCCTCGCCGTCGGCGCGCTCTTGGCCCGCTCGGTGGTGGGCGTCGGGACCGTCCTCGGGGTCGTGCCGATGCCGGTCCACCACCTCCTCGCGCACAGCCTCGACTTCCTGATCGCCGCGCTCGTCCTCTATGCGGTGTACGCCCACGCGCCCGGGGCGATCGGCGACGACGCGGCCTCGAAGTGAGTCGACCGGCCGGCTTGCTTCAAGTCGATTCGACCGACCGGCTCATCGGTCGAGCCGCGCGCGGAGGTGCTCGACCGCGACGTCGACGCGGGGACCGAGCGCGATGGCGGCGACGGCCGCGACGCCCCCGACGACGGTCCACCCGACGAGCGAGGCCACCGCCCGCCCGGTGTCGACGAACCCGCCCTCCGGCGCGAAGGAGACGCCGATGACGTGCTCGAAGACGAGTCCCCTGAACGCCCCGTTCGGCGAGAGGGCGACCGAGCCGGCGATCCCGCTCGGCGACGCCCCGGCCGACAGCGACCGGAGCACCGCGAGGTCGCCGCCGAGGACGCCGGCGAGCAGCGCGAGGAGGCCGAGCGCGAACGCGCTCCGCCGGGTCGTCGCGATCGTCGACACCGCAGCCGACAGCGAGAGGTACGCCGCGCCGAACGGGACGACGAGCGCGAGGAAGCGGAGGAACAGCACCGGCGAGTCGACGCCCGAGTGCGTCGCGAAGATCCCCGTGTCCGGCGCGGCGGTGAGCCACACGTACGCGCCGACGAGCGCGAACGGCCCGCCGACGAGGACGACGAGCGCGGCCGTCCGCGCGAGCAGCACGCCGACGACGTACCCGGCCGCGCTCACCGGGTACGTCCGGATCACGCCGAGCTCCCCGCTCGCCGCGTCGGCGAACAGCGCGCGGTAGCCGAGCACGACCGCCAGCAGCGGCACCAACACCTCGGTCGGTAAGAGGAGGTCGACGACCGCGGGCACGAACCCGGTCGCGCCGCCGCCGCCGACCGCGACGAGCCCGCCGAGGACGACGAGGAGGCCGACCGCGAGGACGGCGTACCCGGGCGTCCGCCGCACCGTGGCCAGTTCACGGCGGAAAACAACCCAGACCCCGCCAAGTCGCCGGTTCATCGCTCTGACACCCCCGTGACGTGGACCTCGCCGTCGTCCCGACCCCCCTCTCCGTCGTCCGCTGACTCGCTTTCGGCGGGCGAGGCCGGCGACTCGGCGCCGCCCGCGACCGCGCGGTACAGCTCGGCGACGCCGTCGACCCCGTGGTCGTCGAGGAGCCGGTCGCGCGCCCCCGCCGCGGCGACCCGACCGCGACGGAGGACGACGACGGCGTCCGCGTGCGCGTCGACGAGGTCGAGGTCGTGCGAGCTGACGACGACGGCGGCGTCGTCGCCCGCGCGGGCCGCCGCCCGGAAGGCCCGCTCCCGCATCTCCGGGTCGAGCCCGCTCGTCGGCTCGTCGAGGACGACCACGTCCGGGTCGCCGAGCGTCGCCTGCGCGATCCCGAGCAGTCGCCGCATCCCGCCCGAGAGGGCTCCCACCCGCTTTCCGGCCGCGTCGGACAGCCCGACGCCGGCCAGCGCCGCGTCCGGGTCGCCGCCCGCCAGCGCCGCGTAGAACCCGAGCGTCTCCCGGGCGGTGAACCCGTCGCGGAACGGCACCCGCTGCGGCAGGTATCCGACGCGCTTCTCGGACCCGGCGCGCGGGCCGCCCTCGGGGTACCGGACGCTCCCCGCGGTGGGCTCGACGGCGCCCGAGAGGATCCCGAGGAGTGTCGACTTGCCGGACCCGTTGGGGCCGACGACGGCGGTGACGCCGGCCTCGACCGACAGCGAGACGCCATCGAGGACCGGGACGCCGCCGTAGGTTCGGGTGACGCCGTCGACGGCCGCGAGCGTCGGCTCGCTCACGCCGACCCCTCCGCGGTCGCCGTGGCGTTTCCGGCGGGCTCGCCGGCGGCCCGCCAGTCCGCTCGGACCGGTCCGTCGGCGTCGGCGCCCGCACCGGTGACCGCGTCGACCCGCTCGGGGTGGTACGGCGCGGCCGCCGGCGCGGGGTCGATGATGCTCCCCGAGCGGGCGCCGGGGACGGTCCCCCGGAGGGCGTCGAGCAGCCGCGCCGCGGGCGACTCGCGCACCGCGGCCGCGCTCACGTGGCGGTGGAGCGCGGCGTCCACGGGCGAAGTCGGGCGATACGCCCGGCTCCCGGGAGCGTGCGGGCCGACGCTCGCGCCGTCCCAGTAGTTCCCGCGGTCGCCGTCGGCCCACACGCGGAGCGCCCCGGCCCCGGCCGTGGCGTGGTCGCCGTTGCCGACGAAGTCGTTTGCGACGACCCGGCTGGAGGGGACCACGGTCGTCGCTCGCGCGCCGAGCTCGTTGTCGACGACGACGTTGTGTTCGTACAGCGACCCCCGGGCGCTCGTCGAGAAGCCGAGCTCGTTCCCGACCAGCGTGTTGTACCCGACGTACGTCCGCGTGCCGGACGCCTGGATCCCCGCGCTGGAGTTGCGGACGTCGTTGCCGACGATCGCGTTGCCGGCCGGCCGCGTCATCACGGTGACTCCGGCGAACAGCTCGTTCCGGAAGGCGTTGTCCGCGACCAGCGCGTCGCCGGTGTACATGAGGTGCGTCCCGTACCGGTTGTCGACGAACGTCGAGTTCCGCACGATCGAGCCGTCGGCGCGGTGGAGGTAGATCCCGTCGCGTCCGCCCTCGAACCGGCTGTTGGTGACGGTGACGCGCGACTTCATCCCGGCGACGCCCATGAACCCGTCCTGCCACTCGTCGGTCCCCTCGACGAGGAGTCCGCTCGCGGTCGCATGCGACCCGTCGCGCAACAGGATCCCGCTCGCCTCCGTGTCGACGGCGACATCGTCGACGACGAGCCCGGGCGCGCCGACCGCCTTGATCCCGGCGTCGCCGTAGCCGTAGCCAAGCTGGATGTTCGTGTCCCACGTCCCGCCCTCGCTCTCGCGGGACGCGCGGGCCGCCTCCGGGTCGCGGGTGCGGTTCCCCGTGCCCGCGATCCGCAGCCCCGTGACCGCCACGTCGCGCGCGTGAACGGTGATCACGGACCCGTTCCCGTCGCCGACGACGCGGGTCGCTCCGGGACCGGTGCCGCTGCCCGCGCCGGCGATCGTCACGGACCGGTTCACCGTCACGGTCTCCTCGTAGGTCCCGGGCGGGACGCGGACCGTCGTGTTCGGCGGCGCGGCCGCGACCGCGGCGCCGATCGTGGGGGCGTCCTCGCCGACGACGACGGAGGCCGGGCGGTCCGCGCGCCGCTCCGCCGCGGCGATCCGGTCGTTCGCCGTCCGCCAGCGGTCCGGGGCGAGCGCCCGCACGGTCGCCGCGGAGTCGACGTCGAACGACCGACTTCGGACCGCCGCCCAGCCGACGACGGAGCCGCCGTGTTCGTCGGCGAACGCCGCCGCGGCGTCGCGGCTCGCGAATGGGACGACGACCGGCCCGGCCGGCGTCCGCGCGTCGCTGTCGACCACGTACCGCGCTTCTCCGACGGGCGTCCAGCCGCCCGCGCCGCCCGCCGCGAACAGCCCCGACTCGGTCGTGCCCGGGTCCCGATGGTCGAACGTCTCGACGTACGCGACGAGCGGATAGCCGAACTGGCGCTCCGTCCGCCCGTCGCGGCGCGAGTCGACGAACGAGGCGATCCCGTTGTACCCGACGACGTACTGGAGCTGCGAGTAGAACACCTGGACGCGTGGGAGCGTCGCGTCGCCGGCCATCAGCGCGTCCGTCTCCGAGGAGAGCCCCAGCTCGACCGCGTCGTCGAACCGCACCGGCTCGGGTACCGACTCGCTCGGGTCCGCGGCGAACGCGCCCGCGGTCGCGACCGCGGCGAGCGCGACGAGCCCGAGGAGCGCGAGCCGGAGGCGACGCGACCGGGCGGTAGCGGGGTCGAAAACTGCCACGCGTCCGCTTCGATCGGCAGCGCCTTAGAACGTCTGGTTCGTTCCTCGAACGAACCGTTGAACGCGTCCAGAGGGGCTAATAGCCCGGTATTCCAAATACAACTATGACGAGCGACAACCAGCCGACGAGCGCACCCGACCGACGCGAGAACATCCCGCGGCGACGCCTGCTCGCCGGACTCGCCGCCGGCGGCGCCGCCGCGGTCGCCGGCTGTGCCGGCGGAGGGTCGGAGTCCGCGTCCCCCGTCTCGATCGACGACGACCAGGCCTGCGACCAGTGCGGGATGATCGTCGCGGACCACCCCGGAACGGTCGGGCAGGTCCACTTCGAGGACGACGAGCCGGAGGGCGGGCGCCCGGCGCAGTTCTGTAGCGGCACCTGTACGTACACCTACCGGTTCGACGCGGCGGACGCGGGACGGACGCCGGTCGCGACCTTCCTCACCGACTACTCGGCGGTCGACCAGGAGGTGTTCGAGGAGGGCGGCGACACGATGTTTTCCTCACACGTCGAAAGCGAGGCGTTCGCCCGCGAGACGACCCTCACGGTCGTCGCGCGCAGCGAGGTGATCGGCGCGATGGGGCCGGACTTGGTCCCGTTCTCCGACGAGGACGACGTGGAGGACTTCGTCGCGGAGTACGGCGGCGAGGCGATGCCCGCCACCGAGGTGGACCGCGCGACGCTTGAGGCGCTGTAGGGTCGGATACCGGTTCATCCGGAGGGTGAGCTCAGATCCTCGGGAACCCTCTGACGCCGGACACGCCGCCGACGACGGCCGAGAAGGCCAACGTCGCGACGAGTTGCGGCGTGCCGGTGACGCCGGCGCTGGAGAGCACGCTCGCTACCAGCACGGTGAGCGCTATCACGGCCACCGTGATCACCGCCTCGCGGACGAGGATGCTCCGGAGGCGTGCCCTGCGCTCCGACCGTTCGGTCTTCAACGCCGGTACCACGTCCCTGATTCGGGTCTGGACGAGGTAGTTCGAGAGCCCGGCGAGGAAGCCCGCGAACAGGGACCACTCGACGGGTAACAGCTCGAACTGACCACCGGCCGGCTCGGCCGTCGGATCGCCCTCTGCCGAGTCGGAGACATCGTTGGCGGTACCGTCCGCCTCGCCGTCGTCAGTCCCCTCCCCGGCGTCGGAGTCGCCGTCTGTCCCGTCGGACCCGCCGTCGCCCCCGTCCGCACCGCTGTCGGCGTCACCGCCCGTTCCGCTGTCGCCACCGTCGGTCCCGCTGCCACTACCACTAGTGCCGTCGTCGCCGGTGCCGTCGTCGCCGCCGTCACTCCCGGTCCCACTGTCACCGTCTCCGGCGCTGTCGCCACCGCTGCCACTCCCGGTCCCACCGTCGTTGCCGCCAGTGCCGTCGCCGTCACCGCTATCGGCTGGTCCGCCGTCGCCGTTACCGCTATCGGCTGGTCCGCCGTCGCCGTTACCGCTATCGCTCGGTCCACCGTCGCCGTTACCGCTATCGCTCGGTCCACCGTCGCCGTTACCGCTATCGCTCGGTCCGCCGTCGCCGTTACCGCTATCGCTCGGTCCGCCGTCGTCGTCACCGCTATCGCTCGGTCCGCCGGTGCCGTCACCCGGATCGGATCCGGTGTCGCCTTCGGGGACGTCGACGGTGAAGCGGACGCTCTCCGTGTAGCTCCCGACCGTCGGCGGGACGGTCGCGCCGAGCGTGACGGACGCCTCCGGCTCAAGCGTTATCTCGCCGCCGGTGACTCGCTCGCCGGTGTCCATCCGGTACAGCGTCACGCCCTCGGCGTCGGTGTCGATCTCGACCGTCGTGGCGGAGTCGTCGCCCTCGTAGCCGGCGAACCCGACGAGAAACAGGTTGTCGACGCTCGTCCGCGCGTCCGGCGGGACCGATCCGAAGCGGAGACGCAGCTCTCCGGCGCCATCGTACGCGACGTACCTGTCGGCGTTCTCGCTGTCGGCGGGCGACAGGTAGACGCCCGAGTCGGTCGCGACCTCGTCGCCGTCGGTAAACGAGCCGGTGGTCGCGACGCCGCCGCCGAGCAGGACGACGAGCACCGCGAGCACGACGAGGGCGCGGTTCATGTTCCCACCGAGTTCGCCGTCCGGGTCGAGCCTCGCCGCGCGACGACAGGGCCGAGGCTACTCGGCGTCATCGCTCTCGTCGGCGCGGCCCGTTCGCTCACGCTCGTGGATAGGTCACCGAGGGTGTTAGTAGTGAACTGCGTTAGCCGCTTCAGCGTCGCATTGACTCGGCTAACCGGGGGCGTTAGAGCCGTCCACCGGCTTCAATGACCGCCTGAACCCGGCTAACGCGGCCTAATAGTAAGTGGGTACCTAGCCAATGGATAGACGTAACAATGAAGCTGAATCGCAGAAGCGTGTTGGGGGCAATCGGGATGATCGGGGTCGGAACCGGTGCGGCGTTCGGATCGGGGGCGTTCACCACGGTCGAGGCGCAGCGTGAGGTTGAGGTAAATGTTATCGGTGGTGGTTTTCGGGCTGATGGAATTATCCACTTAGCCGATGATCCGCTTAATAATGTGAGTTCCGAGGATACTGCTATAGATGCTGACGGGGCCGACTACGATGGTCAAACAATCGGAGATATCGAGAGCACCATCTCAAACGAGATCATCGGGAGTTCAGGTACTGCTGACGTACTCGTGAATACCGCGTCGGATTTCGTCACGGTGAAAGACGCGAACGGTGACGAGTTCGACGGCCGTTCGCTGTACCCGGCGCTCGATAACACGTACAATAGCAGCACTGACCGGAGTTACGTCAGTCTCGTCGCCAACGACGTGACTATCGTCTTCGGACCGGAAGATCGCAAACTGCCACCGAACTCGAACCTCAGTGAAACCGAGCTCTTTGACGTCGTGAGAAACGGGAAGGTCGATGTCACGTTCGCGAAAGGGGACGTCGACGAGGGACTGCTTACGAAGGTCCAGGGACAGAACGTAAGCACCAATGCGAGCTTCCCCGGTTCCGGTAACAAGACACTCAGTGGCGATGTTCAGGCCGGAGAGGCGAGCAGGGAGACCGAAGACCTGCTGATCAGGATCGGCGGCAGCAGCTAATTCGACCCTGTCAGCACCAGTATAAACTATTCTGCTCTGTTGAAGAGCGATCTTATTAGCCGATATCACGGGTTTAGAAGGATGAAGCCGAGGAAATCGAGCTTGGTATGGAGATCGATATCCTCGACTTCATCGAGCAGTGTCGTCACCTAGCTAAACAAGCGTTGGGGAAGCATGCGGGCGAGCCCGCCAGCGGCGGGTTCGCCCGCTGGGTTCATGTCGTTCTCCACTGTTTTCGGGTCGAAGAGACCCACAGCTACCGTGAAACGCCGAATCGGCTGAAGTACATGGACGAAGTTCGTGACGCTCTCGACTTAGATCGGGACGACCTCCCTGATCACACGACGATCTACAAGTCGTTTGATCGGCTGAAAATGTGGGTATGGCGGGCGCTGCTGCGCGTTTCCGCGCAGCAGCACCCGCAGTCTGGCCACGCCGCTCTCGACAGCACGTTCTTCGATCGCAGACGTGCGTCATCGTACTTTCGCCAGCGGGCAGGACGAACGATACAGACGCTGAAAGTGACGACATTGACTGATGTGGAATCACTAGCTGTTCTCGACGTTCACATCACAGCGCGGTGGAAGCATGACACGAAGACCGGACCGCAGGTCGTCCGCCGAAACGCGGACGACCTGCAGTCTGTCGCCGCCGACAACGGCTTTCAAGACTGGCACACCGAGTACGAAATCGCCGCACACGACATCGATTACCTCGTTCATTATCGCGGCTCGTCAGCGAACGCAGCCGCGAACAACGCGCTCAACCGGGCAAAGGGCTACTCTCAGCGGTGGATGGCCGAAACATCCTACTCGACAACCAAGCGCTCGCTCGGCGATGCCGTGCGAGCGCTTGGCTGGTATCGGCAGTTCCGTGAAATCGTCTTGATGTTCGCCATTACCAACATAGAACCACTATGTGAGCCGCTGTAACCGTGACTCAGCATCTATTCAACACAGCAAACTATTCTTATCTGGAGCGTTTCCTTTTAGTCGTTGGACAACTTATAAGATCGTAAGTGAATAGTGTGCCTCTTTACATTAGCAGTCAGTTATCAGCGGTTACGAGGCGCCAATGAGCACCGATCAAGTTGGTGCCGGAGAACAGCACCCTTCCTCGCTCTCACGGAACGAAATTTATGAAATATTAAGCAATCCACGAAGACGCTACTCCCTCCACGCGATTAAGAACGAAGACGGCACCACGGAACTCTCTGATGTCGCCGAACAGGTGGCGGCGTGGGAGAACGGCAAGTCGGTCTCCGAGATCACCTCCAGCGAGCGGCACCTCGCGTACAGCTCGATACAGCAGAACCACATCCCGAAGTTAGAGCGCGCGGGCATCATCACGCACGATAGCGGGACGATCGAGTTGACCGAGGAGGCGCGGGACCTCGACGTGTACGTCGACGTCGTGCCCGGGGACTCGATCCCGTGGGCCGAGTACTACCTCGGCCTCGGTGCGGTGTCGCTGAGTCTCGTCGCGGCCGTCTGGGTCGGCGTCTTTCCGGAATCGGTGCCGAGCCTCGCGTGGGCTGGGATAATCGCGGCGTTGTTCACCGCCTCCGCGGCGTTCCACGTGTACCAGAACCGGGAGATGAATCTCGGCAGCGACGGAAAACCGCCGGAGCTCAGAGATGGGCGATAACAAGAAGTGGACGCGACGCGCCGCCGTCGGCTCACTCGTGAGCGGCGGCGGACTCATGCTGTTCGGTACCGGCGGATCGACGCAGATCACCTCGAATCGGGATGTAACGGTTAATACGGGCGACGGCGAGGATGCCGTGCTACGGTTCGTCGACGTTTCCGGCAACGCGGGCACCGTCGATTCGGGTAGTCCGTCGGTGGTGTACGAGATACAGGACAACCTCGGGGCCTTCGAATCGGACGACATCGAGGTTGAGGCACGTGTCGTCGGGGGCGGAGCACTCGATACGACGGTCACCGGTGGAACGGAGACGTTCGACGTAGCAGTGAGCTGTTCCGACGACACGAGCGAACTCAGCGGCTCCTACACGGTTGAGTTGGAGTTCACCGCGTCGAACCCGGACTTCACTATCACCGCGACGCGCACGACCGGACTCGTCGACATCGACTGCTACGACTTCGGGAGTTCGAACAACTACCGCGACAGCGGTGATGTGGGAACCGCGGCGCAGCCGGCCAATCCGAAGGGGGCGCTTGAAAGCCCGGGTAGCGTCAACGACAGTGACGAAGACACGTTTGCGACAGCTGTAGCCGCGCAAAGAAGCAAGAGCGATAAGAAAGGCGGGCGAGTCGGGTACGCCCTGCCGTCCGTTGAACCGGGTGGTACGTACCAACTCAATATTAGCTATAAGAACAGCAACGGAAGCTGGAATGTATACCTCAAAAATAAGGCCGGAGATGAGTGGACGCAGAAGTTTTCGATAAACGGTGGCGGACCCGATGTCCAGTCGAAGACGATTAATTTCAACAATACAGATAACGTTAAAATAAGCAACAATTCTGATAATCTCTATCTGATATTCGAGACGACTTCCAACGGTAACGGCGTTTCTGTCGATATCTACTCGTTCGAGCTCAGCCGGACTGGGACGAAGGCTAACTGATCCGCGCTAACGGTTATTTGAACAGCCGCCGCAGTTGAACGCTCAGCGACGCGCCGCGTCTCCGTTCTCGAACCCGCCTCGATCCGGAGCCGAGGAGCGCCCCCAGCAGCGTGGCGATGCTCCCGAGGACGAGTAGGTTGAACGCGCCGACCGCGACGGCCGGATGGATCGAGTGGAGCCGGAGGATCAGTGAGGGCGGAACCACGAGGAAGTACCGGTGTTCCGAGACCGTGACCGTCGCGCGTTCTCCGGATCCCGGAGCGGTCGTCGACAGCGTCGCAGTCACCGACTCTCCCCGCGGAACGGCCAGCTGAGTCCGGTCGAACTCGCTCTCCGGATGGGTCGTTTCGAGTACGACGAGCATCGTGATGAGCCCGTTGTTCTCCGCGGTGAACTCGTTCTCAACTCGGTCGCCCGGGAGCGTCCCGGCCGGGAGGTCGCCGCCGTCGACGGTCACGTGATGCGTGCCGCTAGGAGCGATCATCGCGGCGTTGGCCGGTACGAGTATCAACAGCGCCAGGAGGAGCGCGACCCAGCGAGCGTCGAGCCCGTCGTCGCCCCGGGACCGGTCTCGGCTCTGAGCCCGCCGACCGGCGTTCCGGAGGTCGTCGACGAAGATGAACAGCAGCAGCGCGAGACCGAGGCCGATGAACAGCCCGCTGAGCCCGTTTTGACCCGGCGACCAGTCGAGACCGACTGCGGCTGTCACCCCGACCACGGCGCCCGCGGCCACGTCTCGGACGCCGGTGATCGCGGTCCCCAGCCCCGGAATTCGGACGACTTCTCCGTTCACTTGGAGCGCCGTTGCGACGATCCGGTCCTCGGTCACCGGGGGTTCGTCGCCGTCCTGATCCCGAAAGGGGTTGTTGTCTCCCTTCGTGAGATAGCCGTCCGGCGTCGCTCCGACGACTCGGTGCGTCGTCGTCCCGCCCCCGTCGAGTTCGATCGCTTCGAAGACGACGACGTCCCCTTCCTCGACGGGTCCCGACGCCGCCGCCGGCACGGCGACGAACCCGTCTCCGGCCTCCAGCGTCGGCGCCATGCTTCCGGAGGTAACGTACCCGAGAAGGACCGGCTGCCCGGCGAGCTGGCCGGCAACGATCACGACGACGACTAACACGGACACGACGGCGATCGCGTCTCCCGCCGTCTGCCGTGACATGCTCATACCGACGAAGTGTCGGCACTTAAAACGTCGAATGCGGAGCGCCGGCCCGTGGGAGCGCGGCCGTCAGCGCCGCCGGGCGCGCTCGCTCCGAACGTCACGGAATCGCTCCTGTCCACGAGCGCGCACTCCGGCCGCGTGGAGTCCGCCCGCTACTCCGCGGCGCCCCACTGCTCGACGCGCTTCGGCCGGTCGGAGACCGCCATCACGTCGAGGTCGTCGCCCGCGCGGTCGAGGGCTTCGAGCGCCGCCTTCGCGGAGGCGTGCGTCGAGAAGTAGGTGATCTCCTCCTCGACGGCGACCTCCAGCAGGTCGCGCTGCCGCGAGACGATGAGGTCGAGCTCGCCGCGCTTGGCCGCCTCGATCAGGTCCGTCGCCTCGCTCAGCTCGAAGTGCGCCGCGTACCCGTCGACGAGCGCCTCGCCCGCCTCGGTGCCCGGGTCCGGGAACTCCTCGGCCGAGAGGTCGACGACGGCTGTGCCGGACTCGGGGATCGGCTTCCCGGTCGAGTCCTGCGCCTTGTCGTACGCCTTGCCGAAGGAGGTGGCCGTGCCCATCACCTCGCCGGTGGACTTCATCTCGGGGCCGAGCCGCGGGTCCGACCCCGGCAGCCGGTCGAACGGGAGGACGACCTCCTTCACGCTGCGGTGTTCGGGGATCTGCTCGGCGGCGTCGAGGTCGGCGAGCGTCAGGTCGTCGGTCATCACCTTCGCCGCGAGCTTGGCGATGGGGACGCCCGTCGCCTTCGAGACGAACGGGACGGTCCGCGAGGAGCGCGGGTTCGCCTCCAGCACGTACACCTCGCTCTCGGCGTCGGGGTCGTCGACCCCCGTCACCGCGAGTTGGACGTTGAGCAGTCCGACCGTGTCGAGCGCGCGGGCGATATCTTCGGTGACCTCGCGGACCCGGCCCAGCGTCTCGTCGCCGAGCGAGCGCGGCGGGATCATACACGCGGAGTCGCCCGAGTGGACGCCGGCGCTCTCGACGTGTTCCATCACGCCGCCGAGGAGCACGTCCTCGCCGTCCGCGACCGCGTCGACGTCCAGCTCGACCGCGTCGTCGAGGAACTGGTCGACGAGGATCGGCTTGTCGGGGGAGACGCGGACCGCCTCCTCGATGTACTCCTCTAACTCCGCGTCGTCCTCGACGACGCGCATCGCGCGCCCGCCCAGCACGTAGGAGGGGCGAACGAGGACCGGGTAGCCGATCCCGTGGGCCAGTTCGAGCGCCTCCGCCTCGCTCGTCGCGGTGCCGCCCTCGGGCTGGGCGACGCCCAGTTCGTCCATCAGGACGTTGAACCGGTCGCGGTCCTCCGCTAGGTCCATCGCCTCGACGCTCGTCCCCAGGATCTCGCAGTCGAGCCCGCGGCGCTCGATCTCCGCCTGAAGCGGTTCGCCCACGTTCACCGAGGTCTGCCCGCCGAACTGGACCATCACGCCGTCGGCGCCGGTCGTCTCGATCACGTCGGCGACCTCCTCGGCGGAGATGGGCTCGAAGAACAGCCCGTCGGAGGTGTCGTAGTCCGTCGACACCGTCTCGGGGTTGTTGTTGATCACGTGCGCGTCGATGCCGAGCTCGCGGAGCGCGCGCACCGCGTGGACCGCGCAGTAGTCGAACTCCACGCCCTGTCCGATGCGGATCGGGCCGCCGCCGACGACCACGACGCTCTCCACGTCGGGGTCGACGCGGACCTCGTTCGCCGCGCCCGCGGTGTCGGCGCCCCGGAGGAACTCCGGCAGCCGCGCGGAGTAGTAGTACGGCGTCGAAGCCTCGAACTCGCCCGCGCAGGTGTCGACCTGCTTGTAAGTCCGGTCCGGCACCGCGCTCTCGACCTGCCCCACGTCGGCGTCGACGCCGGCGGCGGCGGCGGTCGCCGCGATCTCCGCGTCGGTGCGGCCGACCATCGCGGCCTCGGTGAAGTCGCCCTCGGCGGCCGCCGCGGTCCCGGCGGCGATGCGCTCGAAGCGCTCGACGTACCAGCGGTGGATGCCGGTGAGGTCGATCACGTCGTCAACGTCGTAGCCGCGGTCGAACGCCTCGAACATCGCGTACGGGCGGTCCGGGCTCGGACGTTCGAGGTACTCCGACTCCAGCTCGTCGTCGCTCACCGTCTCGAAGTCGACGGCGGGGTCGTACTCGGAGGAGCGCAGCGCCTTCACCATGCTCTCCTCGAACGTTCGCCCGATCGACATCGCCTCGCCGGTGGACTTCATCGCCGTGCCGAGCTCGAAGTCCACGTCGTCGAACTTGTCGATCGGCCAGCGCGGCACCTTCGTCACCACGTAGTCGATGGCGGGCTCGAAGGCGGCGGTCGTCTCGCCGGTGATCTCGTTGTCGATCTCGTGGAGCCGCTTTCCGAGCGCGACCTTCGCAGTGACGCGGGCGATCGGGTAGCCCGTCGCCTTCGACGCGAGCGCGGAGGACCGCGAGACGCGCGGGTTCACCTCGACGACGCGGTACTCGCCGCCCGGGGTGCCGTCGTCGTGCCACGCGAACTGGATGTTACAGCCGCCCTGAATGCCGAGGTCGCGGATCACT
The DNA here is from genome assembly GCF_005435035.1 of Halorubrum sp. SD690R. Taxonomy (NCBI): domain Archaea; kingdom Methanobacteriati; phylum Methanobacteriota; class Halobacteria; order Halobacteriales; family Haloferacaceae; genus Halorubrum; species Halorubrum sp. SD690R. Next base: position 80,868 of record NZ_SGTV01000015.1, read on the forward strand.
TCGAGCGCCGCGTCGCGCATCTCCTGGTGGCCGTCGTCGGGGATGACCTGCGAGGGGGTGACCACCGTCGACTCGCCGGTGTGGATCCCCATCGGGTCGATGTTCTCCATGTTACAGATGATGATACAGGAGTCGTCGGCGTCCCGCATCACCTCGTACTCCAACTCGACCCACCCCGAGATGGACTCGGTGACGAGGACCTCGCTGTTGCGCGAGAGGCGGAGCCCCTTGCGGACGCGCTCGACGAGCTCCTCGAACTCGTCGACGACCCCGGAGCCGGAGCCGCCGAGGGTGTAGGTGGTCCGGGCGATGACCGGGAGGCCGCCGACCGCGTCGACAGCCTCCTGGACGCGCCCCCGGAACGCCGCCTCGTCGAAGTCGGTGACCGACTCGCCCTCGTCTAAGGAGATGGTCGTCGACTTGGGGACCGGCTGGCCGAGGTCCTCCATCCGCCGGCGGAACAGGTCGCGGTCCTCCGTCGCGTAGATGGTGTCGAGCGGCGTCCCCATCACCTCGACGTCGTGTTCCTCCAGAATGCCCTCCTCGGCGAGCTCGGCGGTGACGTTGAGCCCCGTCTGCCCGCCGAGCCCGGCGATGACGCCGTCCGGCTCCTCGATCCGGATGACCTCCGCGATGGCCTCGGGCGTGATCGGCTCGATGTACACCCGGTCGGCCGTCTCGGGGTCGGTCATGATCGTCGCGGGGTTCGAGTTCACTAGGACGACGCGGGCGCCCTCCTCCTGTAGGGCGCGGCACGCCTGTGCGCCGGAGTAGTCGAACTCGGCCGCCTGTCCGATCTGGATCGGTCCGCTGCCGATAAGGAGAATCGTCCGGTCTTCGCTCATTACGCGGACGGAATACGCTCATCGTAATAAGGTCGGCGGTAGAGTACGAATCTCGCAGTGGATTTGCGATTTTCGCAAGCTATTCCGTATCACGGTGAGTGTTACGACATCTCACGATAGCCGACACCGCCGTCAGGAACCGAGTCACGACGCCCGGCTCGTACGACGCGTCACCGCCGGCGTAACGGCCTGAGCCGCCCATCGCAAGGAATTTACCGAGATGTCGGGAACTCCCGGACGACATGGCCTGTTCCCGCCGCCGTGCCCTCCAACTGCTCGGCACCGCCGGCGCGACCGCCGCGACGGCCGGGTGCCTGAGCCCCGGCAGCCTCGACTCGTACGCCCTCATCGGGGACGAACTGGACCTCTCGTCGATCGGACCCCCCTACCTGTGGCCCGATCCAACGGTCATCGACGCCACCACCCGCGTCGACTTCACGACCGAAGCCAAGACCGCGTCCCTCTCCGCGCTGTTCGAGACCGGGACGGTGACCGTTAGACAGTGGCCGCTGGTCGGTCGAGACGAGTGGGGGACCGAGACGCGCCCGCAGCCGACGTTCCTCCGCCGGGACGAGACCTTCTACGAGGTCCGGATCACCGACGAGCGCGTCCTCGAACGCGAGCGCTGGCACTTCGCGGTCGACCGGGTCGACGAGACGCCGCCCGACAGCGCGGCGGTCGCGGAACCGCCCTTCGACCTCTCCGACCAGGACGAGCGCGTGCTCGACGCGGCGCTCGACGCCGTGTACGCGGGCAACGACGGCTTCCTCGGGGACCCAGAGTTCGACGAGCTACAGACCGTCGAGTTCCATCACGGGCTCGACGCCGATGCGAGCGCCCTCATCCCCTCGCCCCCGTTCGAGTTCGTCGAGTACGAGGACGAGTACTTCCGGGCCGTGACGGAGCGCCGGACCGTCGAAGTCCCGGAGTGGACGTACGCGATCGGCGAGGTCAGCGACTCGCGGGCCGATTTTATCGCGTACGCGCGCGACGCCATCGTCGAGCGCAATCTCACCGACGCCGGGCTCTCGCAGGCCGCTCAAGGGGTCTTTGACGATGCGATCGCTGAGGAACCCCGCCGCTACGAGGAGGGCGCGCCGCCCTCGGACGAACTCAGCGAGGCCCTCGGCGCGCTCGGTATCGCCGAGGACCTCGAACCGATCGACAGCTACGAGGAGCGCGTCGACTTCCGGAACGTCGTCGTCGAGTACCGTGACGGCGTCTATCGGTTCGATCTCATCGTGACGCCGTAGCACGCTCGCGGGCTCAGCCGAACGATCGCACGCCCGGCCGCAGACAGTTGCCTTCCGGGCCTCCGGCCGCCCCTCAGGTCTCCAGCCGGTACCGGTACGGTTGGCCCGCGATGACCTCGACCTCGCCGCGCTCGGCCCGTCGCCCTAACACGGTGGCGACCCTGTGCGGGTTGTCGATCGCCTCGCACTCGTCGCACTCCTCGACGAGCGCGAGGATCTCCCGGGCGGTCAGCGGCTCGTCGGCCTCGGCGAGCACGCCGCGAATTCGGTCGTACCGGTCGTATTCGCCGGCGCTCATACGTCTTACGTAGGGTCTCCGAACATATAGGGTTCAGTGTGACAGGAGTCGGACGACTGTCAGACGCACGCATCGAAGCGGCCGCGTTCTGGGGGCTGAGCGATTCTCGCGGTCGTCACCGCGGTGAGGCCGACGCTCAGGCGTAGGGGTCTTCGGCTTCGAGGTCGCGCTCCGCGCGGTACTGCTCGACGAACTCGCTCACGTCGAACTCGACCATCTCTCGTTCGAACGCCGACAGCGCCTCGTCGTCGTCGGCGTGGCTCACGGCGTGCTCCATCAGCTCGACCACCAGTTCGACGACGACCTCGTGGAGCCGGCGGGAGTCGAACTCGGTCACCCACACCATCGCGTACCCCACGTCGGCGTTCTCGCTGGCGTCGTGCGAGACGACCGCCTCGGGGAACTCCTCCAAGACGACGCCGAGGAGGTGCGGCGTGTCGAACTCCGGCATCTCCTCGCTGGTCGTTTCGATCGCCTCCCGGAGCACCTCGACCAAGAAGTCGGGGAGGAACCGCTCCGGGGGATGGACGTCCATCACGACTGCGTGGGTCTCGCCGCAGTCGCACTCGTACTCGCGCATCCCGAGGTCCAGTTCGCCGACACCGATCGTCTCCCCGCAGGGTAGCTCCAGCGCGTTCTCGTCGCCGCCGGGGACGCGGGGCTTGGACATAGCTCTCTTTGGTCGCTGGCGAGGTTAAAAGGAGCGGAACGGGTCGGTGCGCCGGGGGGAGCGGCGGCGACTCGACGCCCGCTACTCGGAGTACTCGTAGCCGGATTCTCCGCCGCTCTCGGCGGATTCGTCCTCCTCTTCGGCGGACTCGCCGTCTCCGCCGTCCGTCTCCACCTCCGCTTCAACCTCGATCTCGATCCCGTTCGCCTCGTAGGTCGCCTCGATCGACTCGGCGTCGTCGCGCTCGATCTCCAGTTCGTCCCGGTCGACCTCCACCTCGACCTCCACGTCGACGGTCACGTCGTCGGACATGAGCATCGCTACGCGCGCGACACTCAAAACGTCCCCGCAGGAGATCGACCGCCGGCCGCGTTACTGGAACCCGATCCGACCGCCGGTGTCGCGCAGCGACTCGCCGCCGCCGCCCTTGAACTGCTCTCTGACGTCCTCGTAGTACGCGAGGATGTCGTCGTTTATCGTCGGCCGCACCGACTCCATGGCGCGCCGGAAGTGCTTCATCTCGACCTCCTCGGCGTCGTCGTCGTCGCGCAGGGCCTCGATGGCGGCCTCGCGGGCGATCCCCTCCAGGTCGGAGCCGACGTAGCCGTCAGTGATCTCGGCGACCTCACGCAGGCTCACGTCGGGCGCGAGCGGCGTGTTCTCGGTGTGGATGTCGAGGATCTGCTCGCGGCCCTCCTGATCGGGCTGGCCGATCATCACGAGCCGGTCGAACCGGCCGGAGCGGAGCAGCGCGGGGTCGATCATGTCCGGGCGGTTCGTGGCGCCGATCACCATCACGTCGCCCATGTCTTCGAGGCCGTCGAGCTCCGTCAGGAGCTGATTGACGACGCGCTCGGAGACGTTGTTCCCCATCTCCTGGCCGCGCGAGGGCGCGAGGCTGTCGAGCTCGTCGAAGAAGATGATCGTCGGGCTCACCTGCCGGGCCTTCCGGAAGGTCTGCCGGATCGCCTTCTCAGACTCGCCGACCCACTTCGAGAGCAGCTGCGGCCCCCGCACCGAGATGAAGTTCGCGTTCGTCTCGTTGGCGACCGCCTTCGCCATCAGGGTCTTCCCCGTCCCGGGCGGGCCGTACAGCAGCACGCCCTTCGGCGCGTCGACGCCCATCCGGTCGAACTTCTCGGGAGAGGTGAGCGGCCACTCGACCGACTCCTGGACCTGCTGTTTGGCCTCTTCGAGTCCGCCGACGTTGTCCCAGGATATCTTCGGGAGCTCGACGAGCACCTCTCGCATCGCCGACGGCTCCACCTCGTTCAGCGCGCCCGAGAAGTCGTCGCGCTTGACGATCATCCGGTCGATGAGGCTCGGCGGCACCTCCTCCTCGTCTAAGTCGATCTCGGGGAGGTAGCGCCGGAGCGCTTTCATCGCGGCCTCCTTCGTGAGGCTCTCGATGTCGGCGCCGACGAAGCCGTGCGTCTCGTCGGCGAGGTGGTCGAGGCTCACGTCGTCCGAGAGCGGCATCCCGCGGGTGTGGATCTGGAGGATCTCCTTGCGGCCGACCTCGTCCGGGACGCCGATCTCGATCTCGCGGTCGAAGCGCCCGGGGCGGCGGAGCGCGGGGTCGACGCTGTCGACACGGTTCGTCGCGCCGATGACGATCACCTGCCCGCGGGTCTCCAGCCCGTCCATCATCGTCAGCAGCTGCGCGACGACGCGGCGCTCGACCTCGCCGGTGACGTCCTCCCGTTTCGGCGCGATCGAGTCGAGCTCGTCGATGAAGATGATCGAGGGCGACTCCTCCTTCGCGTCCTCGAATATCTCCCTGAGCTGTTGTTCGGACTCGCCGTAGTACTTCGAGATGATCTCGGGGCCGGCGATCGAGAAGAACGACGCCGAAGTCTCGTTGGCGACCGCCTTCGCGAGCAGCGTCTTCCCGGTGCCGGGCGGGCCGTGGAGCAGGACGCCCTGCGGCGGCTCGATCCCGAGTTTCGAGAAGATCTGCGGGTGTTTCATCGGCAGCTCGACCATCTCGCGGACGCGCTGGATCTCCGACTGGAGGCCGCCGATGTCCTCGTACGTAATTCCGCCCCCGGTCTTCTCGAACCCGGAGATCGGCTCCTCGCGCAGCTCGACCTCGGTGTCTTCCGTGATGAGACAGACGCCATCGGGCTCCGTCTCGACTGCGATCAGCGGGATCGCCTGCCCGGGCGACCGCATGAACGGGTGGTTCGTCGACGACATCACGGGGACGATGTCGCGCTCGACGACCGGCCGCTTGAGGATCTGGCGTTTCACCATGCCGGCGGCGTCGGAGCCGAACTGGACCGACGCCTCCTCGGGCGGGGCCAAGACGAGCTTGTCGGCCTTCTCGGCCTCCGCCTTCCGGATGGTGACGCGCTCGCCGATGCCGACGTCCGCGTTCTGGCGGGTGAACCCGTCCACCCTGACGGTGTCGGTGTTCCAGTCCTGGCGGTCGGCGCGCCAGACCTTCGCCGCGGTGGTCTCCGCGCCCTCGATCTCGATGATGTCGCCGGGCGAGAGCTTCAGATGTAACAGGGTATCGGGGTCGAGTCGGGCGATGCCGCGCCCCGAGTCGTTCGGGTACGCCTTCGCCACTTCGAGTTGGACTTCGTTCATAGTTCCTCGCGGGGGATGGTCGTATCTGGACCCGGTCCGGGAATAAGCCTGTTGCCCGTGCCGCCGCTCCGCACCGATCTGTCGGCGGCCGCGGCAGGTTGTGTTATCATATAGCACGGTTAGGCGTCCGTTCTTAAAACCTCGTCGTAAGCGTGCGTTTTCGCCGTGGATCTGCGGCGGCCGCAACGGACGTTTTTTGCCCGTTCGAGGTGACTTTCGGGCGTGTTCGACTCCCTCTCCGGCCCAATGCGGTCCCTCCTCGCTCGGCTCGCCTTCCTCGTCGCCGGCGCGCTCGTCGGGGCGGCGCTGTACGCGCTCGGCGTCGCCGGGATTCTGGCCGTCCCGCTCGCGGTGGTGGCGCTGCTGGTGATCGGCGAACTGTACCTGTTCGCGGCCGGCCAGGGGGTGTAACTCGCCCGACCCTCGCCGCCCGCCCGCGATCGAATCCGGAGGTATTTATCCGGCAGTCGCGTCGGAACCAGCATGCGAACGCTCGTCTTCGACGGTCGGACCGGGGCCGCCGGCGACATGATCTGCGCCGCGCTGATCGCCGCCGGGGCGGACCCCGACGCGCTCGCCCCCGTGAGCGACGCGCTTCCGGTCCGGTACGCCGTCGGCGAGGTCGAGAAGAACGGGATCCGCGCGACGACGGTCGACGTCCTCATCGATGACAGGACGGTCGAGACCGACGGAGACCACGACCACGACCACGGCCACGACAACGATCCGAGCACCTCCGGATCTGATGAACCGGCCGAGGGGGCCGGCGTCCACCGGAGCTACCGCGAAGTGGTCGATCTGGTCGAGTCGATGGGCCTTCCGCCGGCCGTCGAGTCGACCGCGCTCGACGCCTTCGAGCTGCTCGGCCGCGCCGAGGCGTCGGTCCACGGCACCGACCTCGACGAGACCCACTTCCACGAGGTGGGCGCGGACGACGCGATCGCCGACGTGGTCGGCGCCGCGCTGCTGCTCGCCGATCTCGGTCCCGAGCGAGTCGTCACGACGCCGGTCGCCGCCGGCGGGGGGACGGTCGAGATGAGCCACGGGACGTACCCAGTCCCGGCCCCGGCGACGACCGAGATCGCGAGCCGGGCCGGGTTCCGGATCGCCGGCGGGCCGATCGACCGCGAACTGCTCACGCCGACCGGCGCGGCGATACTGGGAGCGGTCGCCGACGGCTTCGACGCGGTCCCGGACCTCGCGGTCGAACGCGCGGGCTATGGCGCGGGCGACGCCGACTTCGAGCGCCACCCGAACGTCCTCCGCGCGCTCGTCGGCGACGGGAGAGAACCCGGACCTGACGGCGACCGCGAGAAACGCGACGATGACCGAGCCCGAGCCGGGCAGCCCGTCGACGGACGGCTCGCACACGACGACATCGCCGTCCTGGAGACGAACCTCGACGACGCCGCGCCGGAGGTGCTCGGCGGGCTTCAGGAGACGCTCTCGCGGGCCGGGGCGCGGGACGTGACGATCGTCCCGACGGCGATGAAGAAGTCGCGCCCGGGACACCTCGTGAAGGTGATCTGTAAGCCGGCGGACGCCGAGGCCGTCGCCGAGCGCCTCGCCCGCGAGACGGGAACGCTCGGGGTGCGCCAGTCCGGCGCGAGCCACCGCTGGATCGCCGACCGCGCGTTCGAGACGGCGACGCTCCGGGTCGACGGCGAGGACCACGAGGTTGACGTGAAGGTCGCCTCGACGACCGACGGGGAGGTGTACGACGTCAGCGGGGAGTACGACGACGCGGCCGCGGTCGCGGAGGCGACCGGCCTCCCGATCCGCGAGGTGCTTCGCCGCGTCGAAGCCGAGGTGCGGGAGCAGCTCCCGCGAGAATAGGGCGGGAGGTGACGCCCCGGCACCCCCGTCAGTCGGGGGGGTCGACCCGCTCGACGCGCTCGGGGTCGACGCCGAAGCCGTCGGCGAGGCGCTCGCGGACGCGATCGACGACGAACTCCTCGGCGTCCTCGTTGAGGCCCGCCTCCTCGCCGACCGCGAGGGTGGCGACCGCCTCGACCGTGGTGTCGTTGAGGCCGGGACGGAGGCCGGCGATCTCGATCTCCTCGACGCGGAGGCCGTCGATTCGCTCGATCTGTGCTCGTGCGCCGGCGACGAGGTCGCCGGTGGCCGCCTGCGAGACGCGGACGGTCACCGTGGCCTCGACCGACGGCGTGTGGATGGCTGCCGCCATACGCCCCCGCCGCGAGTCGAACGCGGTGCGGCCGGTCGGCCGCCCGGGGTCGCAACCCGGAACGCGACCGGTCCGCGGCCTCGAACGCGCCGGCGGCGAGGTCGCCGGCGGCAGCGCTCGCGAGGGCAACGGTCGTCCGGTTCGACCCGCGCGACGAACGCGGCGGCTGGAGAGAACGGGTGTGGTCCGTCCCGCGGGGAAACCTCCCCAGCCGACGCGCGTCACGCGGTCGGGCGGACGGACCGTGAGTTCGGAGCCGAATACCCGATCCCGATCCACCCGAGGGACGCGACGCTCACGGACCGCACGAGCGTCGGGAGGGTGGAACGGGTCATGGTCGGTCTCCGAGGCGCTGAATGCGCCGTCGTCCAACTCCAGTACCGGTTTCGTATTAAAATTATGTTAGTTATGCTACCTCATGACATGGCTAATTCGGTCCGGAAGCCGCCGATAATCCGCCGGAGCGGCCGCGGGCGACCCGTTCAGTCGCCCCCGAGACGACAGGCCTATGCCGGCCGCCCGACCAGTTGCGCGTAAGCAGTCACCGCCATGATCGAGCGAATTCACACGTCGGACGTCGAACCGGACGCGGACGAGGTCGCCATCGCCGGCCACGTCCACGAGATCCGCGACCTGGGGGGCCTCGTGTTCCTCATCGTGCGGGACCGCGAGGGGCTCATCCAGATCGTCTTCAAAGAGGAGCGCGAGCCGGAGCTGTTCGAGGCCGTTCAGGACGTCGGCGCCGAGGACGTTGTTCGCGTCGTCGGCGAACCGCTGGAGAGCGATCAGGCGCCCGGGGGCGTCGAGATCGCGCCGACCGAGTACGAGGTCATCGACGAGGCGGAGTCCCCGCTCCCGCTGGAGATCTCGAAGGACATCGAGGTCGACCTCTCGACCCGGCTCGACAACCGCGCGCTCGACCTCCGGAAGCCGGAGACGCTGGCGGTGTTCACTCTGCGCTCCGAGCTGATCACCGCGATGGAGGAGTGGTTCGAAGCCGAGGGGTACGTCGACATCAAGACGCCGCTGATCTCGAAGGGCGGCGCTGAGGGCGGCGCCGAGCTGTTCCCGATCCTCTACTACAACCAGGACGCGTTCCTCTCGCAGAGCCCCCAGCTGTACAAGCAGATGCTGATGGCCTCGGGCTACGAGGCCGTCTACGAGACGGGGACCGCGTTCCGCGCCGAGGACTTCGCCACCTCTCGCCACGTCTCCGAGATCGCGATGTTCGACGTGGAGCTGGCCTACATCGACGACCACGACGACGTGATGGACGTCCAAGAGGAGTCGCTGCGCTACGCGCTCCGCGAGGTCGCCGAGAACGCCGAGCGCGAACTCGACCTTCTCAACGTGGACCTGGAGGTCCCCGAGGACGACTTCCCGCGGATCACCTTCGACGAGGCGCTCGACATCCTCGAAACCGAGTTCGGCCACTTCCCCGACGACCCGACGGACCTCGACACGAAGGGCGAGAAGCTGCTCGGCGAGCACTTCGAGGAGCAGGGGCATCCGGCGTTCTTCGTCGTCGGCTACCCCGACGAGAAGTTCTACTACATGCAGGACGTGCCGGACGACGAGATCGCCTCCCGGAAGTTCGACCTCATCTACAAGGGCCAAGAGCTCTCCTCTGGCGGCCAGCGCGAACACGACGTCGAGCGCATGGTCGAGGTCATGGAGGCGGAGGGCGTCGAGACCGCGAACTTCGAGTTCTACATCGAGGCGCTGAGCTACGGCACGCCCCCGCACGGCGGCTACGGGCTCGGTATCGACCGCCTCGTCCAGAAGGTCGCCGACCTCGACAACATCAAGGAGGCGATCATGTTCCCGCGCGACCCCAACCGGCTGGAGCCGTAGTCGGTTCGAACGACGCCCACCCTACCCG
>NZ_SGTV01000158.1:0-287 GCF_005435035.1 Halorubrum sp. SD690R
GGAGCAGGCCGCTCGGACCTACGGCTTCCTCCGGTCACTGAACCTTACTGGGGCACCGATCCACAGTCTCGTGGACTGTATCGCTGTCAATGTATTCCGCTAGTTCCGCCAGTCTACCGAAGAGCGATCTCGGAAGTAGCGCCACCAGCACGAACGAGATAGCGTCGACGACGATCCTCAGTATCGTCCACCTAGTCGTCGAGTCGACCACGTTCTACGGTGCCGTCGCGAAGGGCGTCGCCGCAGCGTTCGTTACCACCCTTGATCTGTGCGTTACCCGCTTTTGC
>NZ_SGTV01000159.1:0-274 GCF_005435035.1 Halorubrum sp. SD690R
GAACTTGCGGAACTTGGGGTAATAGAATTTCGGCCCGAGCCGCTCGACGCCATCGTCGAGCGGCGTCTCAAGACGGTGTGGGAAGAACGCTCCTGTCCACACTGCGGCGCAGACAACCTCCACGCTCTCAACGGCTCTGACCGTATTTGGTGTGGCCGCTGTGACTGGAAAACCACGTACACGCGAGGGACACCCTTCTACGATTCGGAACTCACCCCAGGTGAGTTCCTCATCGCCTTCATCCTCTACGCTGACACACTCCTCAGCATTACCC
>NZ_SGTV01000160.1:0-254 GCF_005435035.1 Halorubrum sp. SD690R
GAAAGACGGTTTTCGTGATGAGTATATAAACGACGGTTGGATGGTTTCACACTATCTGTAAAGTGAGGGTAGAAGCTGTCTATCGCTAGATCTCTGCGCTCGTTTACAGAGCTGATCTAACTCATTACGCATCGAGCGGCGGCTCAAGCAGTTCTGGGAGAATACCTCCTGTCCTCGCTGCGGTCGCCAGAGCATTATGACGTGGGAGAAACACGACCGAGTTCGGTGCCGTAATTGCGAATTTAAGCCAGTAT
>NZ_SGTV01000161.1:0-254 GCF_005435035.1 Halorubrum sp. SD690R
CCGTATAATCACACTCAGACAGTTCTAATCTGGCAATATGCCTTCTGCTCAGCCAGTGTTTGGTGGGATGTTTCGGCAGTTGATCGAGCTCGGAGTTATCGAGATCAACATCGAGCCGCTCGATGCCCGCATCGAGCGGCGGCTCAAGCAGTTCTGGGAGAATACCTCCTGTCCTCGCTGCGGTCGCCAGAGCATTATGACGTGGGAGAAACACGACCGAGTTCGGTGCCGTAATTGCGAATTTAAGCCAGTAT
>NZ_SGTV01000162.1:0-253 GCF_005435035.1 Halorubrum sp. SD690R
GCCATCGCGTGGTTTGGTGTGGCAGAGTTCGCCAGCATCAGCGTGTGGACAGCCGTGGTAGTGGATATCGACGAAGTCGAGGCAGATGATCCTCGGGCCGGGGCCGAGGATCATCGCCGCCTGTTGATACTCACGGACATAAATACGTAAACACATCTGGGATTTCGACCCGGTCGAGTGCAGAGAGAGCAGCCTCACGGAGATCGTCGAGTGTGTCAAACAGGCGGTTCCCAAGTTCTTGATCAAGTTGTCT
>NZ_SGTV01000163.1:0-252 GCF_005435035.1 Halorubrum sp. SD690R
GGACTGACGGCGCTCTCACTGGCGTGAGACCGCCGCCTTTGTTCGACTCGATGAACCGGTCACTCTGATCTCGTTCATTTCTCTCCAGAAATTGGGTCAGCAATCAGGAACGATGGGAACTACCGATTATGGATGCCGCCATTGGATTCGTCGTTCAGACACGCTCGACGGAGTGACGATCTTTTGACGGTACGAAGCGTTGACAGAAGTATGTGTACTTAATGCTGGCTACATCCTCTGTACTGAGCGATT
>NZ_SGTV01000164.1:0-251 GCF_005435035.1 Halorubrum sp. SD690R
AGATACTCACCGAGTTCATGGAGGATGAGCTGGGCGTGCGACCGGAAGGTCGCCGCCCAGCGTTCCGGTGGAAACACGATCTCGTCATCGGCCTGCTCGGTGACCAGATCCAACAGCTCACGACTCACCAGCAGTGACAGCAACGCCGCATACAGCAGAATTTTCACTACATCTGGGTCGCTTGTGTCGAACTCGTCCAACTCGTACTGCGTCTTCAGTTCACGAAACAGCGTTTCTACCTCCCACCGACA
>NZ_SGTV01000165.1:0-251 GCF_005435035.1 Halorubrum sp. SD690R
GCTGTGTCGGCTTTTTATCTTCGACCTCCGCGAGAGCGTCGCGGAGGTCGTCAAGAGTGGCGGCGTCAAGCGTGGACATACTTGCTAATCACACTCTAACCTAAAGAATATTTAGCTGACAGTATCAGTAGACTGGCGGAACCAGGAGCATTAGTGCCTCTGGCCCGGCAAAAGCGGGTATGCATGAAGACCGTCCTGCCTTCGGCCAGAGGCTATCGGAACTTGCGGAACTTGGGGTAATAGAATTTCGG
>NZ_SGTV01000166.1:0-249 GCF_005435035.1 Halorubrum sp. SD690R
TCGCGGTGTCCTGCCTTCTCGTTTCGATGTGGGCCGTCATGGAGAGCCTGAACTCGTCAGGTGGCGTCTACTGGGGTGAATTGTTCTCGGCAGCCGCCGGTGGGCTTCTGCTGTTCCTCGTCATTATGGATGCCGCCATTGGATTCGTCGTTCAGACACGCTCGACGGAGTGACGATCTTTTGACGGTACGAAGCGTTGACAGAAGTATGTGTACTTAATGCTGGCTACATCCTCTGTACTGAGCGATT
>NZ_SGTV01000167.1:0-249 GCF_005435035.1 Halorubrum sp. SD690R
GGAGATAGCCGCCACATCGAGGCGGGGGGTCATCACCTCCTTGGCAGTGGCATCGGTGAATCGAAGGGCGCGTTGGAGCCGCTGGTGTTCCTCCTCGTCGAGGACCCCCTCACGCTCGCCCGTTTGATACGGTCGTGCGTTAATTTCTACCGTCCTCAAGGGCAGAGATAGTTCCAGATGATCGGTTCCGTGATCGTCGGCAGTCCTCGTTGAATCTGCCGTTTCAGCGTCGAAAGATCTGGTATGAGG
>NZ_SGTV01000016.1:0-85143 GCF_005435035.1 Halorubrum sp. SD690R
CAAGGACATCATACACCCCAACGAGATCAGTCTGATCTTGTGTATTGAAGCGGTCAACCACCTGTATCATATCGGCGTACGCGATGTCACCAAAGGGCCACCGCAGTCCATGTTGGAGAAATCGCGTCCGACAGAAGGGAAGATCGAACCCACCGTTCCACGTCTCACCATTGAATGCGGTCACGTAGTGGGTGTCACCATCGAGTTGGTTCGTGACAAACGACGCGACCGCCTCGAGGAGTTCGCCCTCGTCATCAACGACGTCGAGTTGGGCTGTCCCAGTTGACTCCTCATCAAGCGCTCTCACCAGTGTGTTTCGATCCACCTTGCTGTGGCCGCCAGTATTGAGAATAAGCGATTCACCGAGACCGTGCGCGAACCCAGCGACGGTGATGACAGCGTCCGCATCGAATCCAGAGGTCTCGATGTCGAACGCAACTGGAGTGAGTCGTGAGTCACTCATTTGTAAGGTCGATAAGGTCCTTGGATTTGAATCGATCTGCCGATACGCCTAATCGCCTCAGTAGGAGGTGCCACGAGATCTGACGGGTTTTCTGTTCGCCCATCGTCACGTGATTTTCGAGAGACCAGTTATCAAGCGCACCGTCAACTATCTCAGCAGGCACGAGTAATTTCCCTACTTCTTCTTCGATTCCATATATGACTGAATACACGACAAAAAAGTATACCGGCCTTATTGAATCATACTCTGAGGCTTCAGCTAGTAATTCATCGTGGTGGTGCTTCCAGATTCGAAATTGCCCGTACCGCCCCGATTCGTTGGTATTACTTTGATACCGAGCGACACAGGATTTGACTTCAATATCGTAGCCAATCTCACCAGGGACATAAGTATCAATATGTGAGTCAATTGCCCCGCGGAAAGCGGTGCCAGACTTGTCAAATATGGCATTAACGAGGCGTTCAGCGTTATATCCTCGTCCAGACGCAGTTGACCGCCCATGTCCCTCACAGGTATTCGCATTTACGCCCTTTCGAACATCTTCTAATTTAGTACCTCAAACGATAGGATGATTGGAGCCTCTGAGGGCGTTGTAGAAAGGTGAAGCCCCGCTGAGCGAGCCGAGATTTGCCGGTGGCGGTGGTCTATATAAATATTCTGAAAAGTTGACGGTGAAAACGACGGTGAACCGCGAGCGTCGCGGCTCGTGATCGGGGCTGACGCGGCGGCAGACCGGGGCGGCTAGCCGAACTCGATGTCGGGGAAGACCTCGTTGTGCATGTCGATGATGAATATCTTCTTGCGCCAGATGATCTCCTCGTTGTCCCGGTGGTCCATCTCGTCCGCAACGATGAGGTTCAGCAGCACCCAGCAGTTGTAGAGCAGCAGGCACAGCATGAAGAAGAACCGCCGGACGCCGAGGCACCGACTCCGTGGGTTCGCCAAGAAGTTCTGCTTGATGTCGCGGAACGCCGTCTCGATGCTCCACCGCTTCCGGTAGAGCTGGCCGACGCCGAACGCAGTCGTTTCAGCGCGTCGCGGCCCGGTACCGCTCGGATGGAGCCCGCGAGCCTCTACGTCCAAGCTTGTGATGAACGCCGCGTACTCCACCTCAGCCCCGTCGTCTTCACCCTTGTCGTCCTCTTCGTTTGGTCCGTTCATACCCGGCAGCGTCGTCTGTGAGGTGCCGTCGTTTGTCTCGCCGGCCTTCCGCTTCTCGCCCTTCTTCGTAACCGAGCGCGTGATCTTCTCTAAGGCGAGCAGCGTCGTCTTGTGCATCGTGTGGTCGGCACCCTCTATCTCGTAGTCCGTCCAATCGGCACGTCCCTCGGCTTCTTCATGGAGGAAGCGCTTGACTGCGCCGCGAGTCTTCCGCTTCTTAATTACGTAGTCAAGGCCGCAGTGGGTGATGTACGAGCAAATTCTCTGGGTGCCGTACTCGCTGTCGGCGTAGACGTTGTTGACATTCACGAGGCTGCGAGCCCGGTCGATGAGGTAGCGCACGCACTGGTATTGCTCGTCCGCCTTCACCTTCGAGACGGACGCGAGGACGATGGCACGACCGCGGTAGATGGCGGTGAGCGTGATGTCCTCGTACGCGTAGCCGGTCTCGTACTTCGGATAGCGGTGGAGGACACCGTCGGGCTCTTCAACGTCGGTGTCGTTGCGGTTGTGGTACTCGCGGGCCGTCCCGTCGATGCAAATGTCCACGGGCCGGTCCAGCATCCCGCGCTCCCTCAGCATCTCCACCTGCTTGTCGATCCCGTGCTCCGTGCGCTTGTGCCACGACTCACCTTCGCCGAAGTCGCGGTCCTCGGGGTTGACCGACCAGTCGTAGGAGGTCTCGCCCGGAACCAGTGCGTTGTTGCGCGCGTAGTTGAGTTCGGCGAGCTTTCGAGAGTAGTTTCGGAGCGGCTTCGCCAGCGCCTCTGAGCACATGTAATCGTCGTCGGTGACGCGGTGCTCGGACACGTACACGTCTCTGCCGCCGGTCACCGATTCGTTGCGCCGGCTCGTGAATGTCGCCTGCTCGGTCAGCTTGTCGGCGTCGATTCTCTTGTTCGGCCCCCGCCCGTAGTCGATAACCTCGTTGAAGAGCTTGCGGTACTCGTTGAACACGCGGTCGCGCGTCTGTTGCTCGATCCGGTGCTCGTCCGGAATTTCTGTGTCTTCCTCGGGTTCCGTTGGCAGGAACTCGTGTATCTGTTCGTCGATGTCCTCGACGAGGTTGAAGTCGTGGCCCTTCAGCTTCGCAGCGATGCGAGCAGCTGCGAACCGGACATGCTCACGGAAGGCCGGTCGGTAGCGCTCCCACCATTGCGTGGAGAATGTCGTGCGGTTGGGTACCTTGCCGTCCTCGAGCCCGAATCCGGAAGCAATCTCGGGGTTGCGCTCAAGATACCACTGAAGAGAGTCGAACCCGCTGATGTCGTCCGAGATCATCTTGAGAATGTATGCCCGCATCATCGCCACCCCGTTGAATGAGGAGTTGATGAGATTGTCTTGCGGGACAACGTCAACGACCTCGTACTGAAGCTGGTCGGCGATTGAATCCCGATTCGCGTAGGACTCCGCACGCGCTTGCTCGATGGCTTCTATTAGCTCCGCGGACTTCCCAGAGTAATCATCTGGTTGGGAGAGCGCAGCGGAAAGCTGGTTTTGACGGGTATTTGAGACGTGCTCAGAGATATCCGCAGTCGTGTACGGCCCACCCGAATCCTCCAAGACAGGAACGGCGTCGTCGGGTGGGTGATCGGTCATACATCAGATCAGCGCTTCTTAACTTATAAAATAACGGCCCTGCTGAAATCCCATTCTTCAGATAGATTGTTACCTGAAACAGCCGGTCGCTGAAGACTGCTTATTTATCAATCACAGTTTCGGGGTTTAGGATCTGATGCGTGCCTTCTGTCCAACTTATCTGTTCTGAATCAAAATACAGTTGATTTACTATGATTCGGGTTTGCGAAAGTTAGAAATTCTCATCAATTGTAGACGACACATCAACGCATGACGATATCTGTTCGTTATGGGCAAGAGTTGTATTCACCTCATCTATATCACAGGGGTTATCCGGTATTTGGTTACCACCTCTGATAGGTTCTGCGTATCCAGTAATCATAGGTGAGTTTGCCCTTCCATAGATCTTGTTATACTGAGTTCCATCACTATGCTCCGCACCATGAAGATGTAACCATTCATGTTTGACAAAATTTTCATAAGTAACCTTATCAAGAGAATACATTCCGCCATTAACCACACAATACTCTGGGTTAAATTGAGTCGCTCCGCCTACTACAGAAGCTTTCCCTGCCACTGCCTCAGCCGAAAGAGGAGTTCCATCAATTACTTGTCGATAGTATATCAAAACCCCTGTCTCACCAATTGAAAAGTCGACTTGATTATCAAACTCGTTTAGATATCCATCATAGGTGGAAATGTTGTTCCATGAACCAGAAACCTCTTCCTCTTTTTCCACGTTTATCGGTTCATCCGTACTGAGCTGGTTTGCGAGATTGTTGAGCGAATTGATTGCGCTATCGACCATCGCATCATTAACATCATCCTCATCTGTTCGATAAACACCTACTTTCATACAACCAGATATATTCTATAACAATAAAAATCTTTGCGAAGAAGAATTATTGTACGAATAGCATATTTATATTACAATACGGTTTCTCGTTAGTTTTGATGAATCGAAGAAAATACCTTCGACAGGTGACGGCTGGTGGGATCGGCGTTACACTAGCAACAGGTGGCAGTTCGGCAGAAACCGGCAACCCAAACCGAACAGTAAGTGTGACAGATTACAGCGTCACAGGTGACAATTTAGAAGCTACAATTTGGGGGGCCAGAAATAAAATTAACAAAGAATATACGGCAGAAATCGGCTTAAATCTCAACAACACTAGTAATAAATCTACTATATTTTCTTTCACGTGCGAGAACTCAGTAAATGCTATCAAAGGAGAACGGAACAGGGGCAACGTACATGCGGTTTTGGTGGGTAGCCTGAATTCTTGGGAGAATAAGGATGGAAAATGGTTTGTTACTGAGGATGAGATATATCCCGATGATCCCAATCAAGACGTATCGACAACCCTCCAGAAAGATCAATCATACCGGATGCAATATCAGTTATGGGCTCGTGAAGGAAATCCATACCTTCCACCTGGAACTTACACATTTAGCAGAGATCTATCAGTAGACAACAAGACAGAACAGCTGTCAATGAGGATTGATGTCGAAACAAAATAAAACATTTGAGTTCTAACTTGTAGTAAATAGTTTGTTATAATTTGTTATTTTAACAGCATATAGTGATCTATATATAGAATACTAAAATTACAATCGTACCAAAAAATTTTCAAGAGAGTAAGATAATAGTTTTACAAGTATATGTTCAGACTAAATAACAAGCAAGGATCGACTCTGATGGCACTCGGGGGATCTCTTATTCCTGTCACACTCTGGGTAGCTTACTCAGTACCAGAGTATATTGGAATTGCCATGATCTCTCCGCTACTCTTATCACTTGGATGTGTTAGCGTCTACCAAGGAAAAGAAAGAGGACTTACAACTGATCGGAATACAGGTGTAATCCTCAATGTGGTTGGTTTCATATTAACTCTGACCGGAATGGTCGGCTATATCCTTCTACCGACGAGTGTCGCATTATCATTTATCCTCTTAGTACCAGCCGTAGCAGGGGCGATTATGATCATACTGGGATCTGGATTACTTGCAAATTATCTCAGAATATCGAAGGCAGTTCCATCTCTGACTGCGGGACTTCTCGGTTTGGGTGCTCCAGTTGCGTTTATCCCATATGTTTCTACTTCGCTCGGGAATTCATTACCAACAGTATTGATCACAGTTAGTGGGGTTCCCTATGCCATTGGGTGGATTTTATTCTCTCGTCAGTTACTGACGGGCACGCTGGAGAAAAATGAACACTCATCCAAATCAGCCAAAAAGGATACGACGCTGATACACTCTATTATTATAGGTTCTGTGGGGGCCATTTTGGGGCTTTTCATTGTAATGGAGATTCTTCCATTTGATTCCGTCCCGAACACTCCTTGGACTGGTGGTAATCCTATCCTGGATAGCTTCCTATTATTAGCATCCACTTTGGGACTTATTGTTTCTATATTATCTGAGAAAAATTTTACAAAAATATATCTGATGGTTGTTGGCAGTATCTCATTATTCTTGGCTGTTATCACACTTCTTGGAATATTTACTAATGTCCCTGTGACAGATTGGGTTGTAACCTTACTTGGACTAAATCTCACAGATGTACTCCTATACCTCCCAGTTGGTGTCGTATTTTCTGTTATGAGAATTTCATTATTCGCCGGTGAAAAGTCGTCATAGATGATATTTGATAGTTTTTGCGAGTGGTCGGATAGACATCCATATCTCCTGTAGTCGAGTGTCAGGTCTTCACAATGGACGCCGTGCGGGCGCAAATAGTTCGGGTTCTGCGGGAGTAAACCGACACGGACGGCGGTGTACACGAGGACGAACACCAGAACCCAGTCACGAGCCGCCTCCAGCCGCGTAGTGCGCTCTCTGCTTGTTGGGGACAAATATCTCTAGGAAGCGCCATGTACGCCCCGACGGCGTCGCAGGTCAGTTTGTCAACGCGGCGGGTGAGCATGTAACGTAGCGCAGAAATAGTATAATTGGCTTTGTTAAAATCCTCAGAGAGTTACATATTCGCCGTGTAATTCGATGAGATGGTCGTCAACCGCTGCTAGGTCGTCGCCGATCTCGTTGTGGAGTTCGAGGACGACTACGACCCGCATGCGGGACCGTGCAGAATCGGTTAGAATATCTCGTTGAAGAGCAGTCGGTCAAACGCGTGAAGCACGCGACCGGTACAGTGACGTATCGGTGAGTAGAGTAGTTCTCTCGATCAACAGCTCGTCCGAGGTCGCAGTAACACCGTATTAATTCCGCTACTGCGAGTCACCAAGAATCATCGTTTGAGGTACTAAAGAATGGCTAATATCACAGGGAATCAAGGAATCAACCGTAGTATCAACCGAAAATGGTTATAACTGGAAAAAATATATGCTACGCTCAGCCCAAACATTTGCTACTCATCCCAATAGGGTCAAAAATAGCGTCCAACTCGACGATCATGGCTGTTTAGAATACGAACTTTCGCGAGATCGTACTGGCGAAAAAATCTACATTCGAGACGAAAGGGTCAGAGAAGAGGTCAACTGGGATTATCGTGTTCAAATTACATACTCGACTGGTGAATGTGAGATTTGTAAGGTCGAAGATAGGTTCATAAGAGAGTACGAAAACAAAGACGCAACAATCGGTGGCAGGTTTCGAATGAAGAGCATGCTGGACTGGATACTCCCAGAAAACGAGGTCGAATTCAAGCCAATCACGTTTCCGATCTGGGTCAAAAGCAACCACTTCGGTGAAATTATGTCTCCCAATTTTGAGGGCGAGAGTCTTAGCGACAGACCCATTCAGGAACTCGAATCAATGCTCACTGACTGGGAGCAACAACTACAGTCTTCTGTTAGGATTGAGATGAGCTCGAGATCAGAGTTGAATACTGATGTTGCCGACAGTGAATTGCTCCCGTCATATCCACTGTTATATTTGATATACAAAGCAGCTGATGAGCCACATACGATTGAAGAAGCTGCTGCCCGAATTAACAATGAAATCGAGGATGTCGAATTTGACAATATGGAGTTGGTGACCGTTGACCGAATTAGTAATTCAGGAAACCCGGTCGTCACATCATCCAGCGGAGAGTATATCTTGGACAAAGGGAACGAAGGAGAATCATATCTCGTAACGTCTCCTACCGGAGACGTATCGCATGGAACGGTGATCGCACATATCGACGACATCTGACTGATAGACTCTCTGTCCTCGTATTGTATCTGTATAGGACCCAAGTACCCACGCCCAACCTTCTCCGTCTTGATTCCACCCCACAGGCACAGCAAATACGAATTGAACAAGTCTTGATGAAACACACAGCAGAGAACCTGTCCTCCCTGCTCAAGTACCGCGATCCGTTCAGTGGGGGATCCGAACCCTACACCGATCCATAGGTGTCGGAGGATAGATCCGCATTAATCACGGACCCTCGACGTGACCCCCACCGAGGTCACTGAGTACAACTGGGATGACATCAACACCGGCAGCGACACTCAGAACAATCCCAGCGTTCAACATGTACATCGAGGAATTCAACGTGTCTCCTCGGGATTCTCCACGACACACCGCAGGTCGCGAGTGTAAATCCTTTCAAATCGAGGAACATATCCCTTCAAACGCCATTCCGATGTTTTGAGGGACTTTGCGCCGGGCCGTGTGTAACACAGAGAGGTTGGAGATGCCAAGAGCTTACCAACTTCGAAACAGAGCACGCATCTATGCCATTTATCGGAGAGCTGAATCAAGAGAGGGTGATTCCGGAGCAAGTCCCTGACAAAACTACAGTTGTCTGTCCATTTTGTGGTGGTGGTATGCGTCCTCGCCAACCCTCAAATGAGGACCATGTACGGCATTTTTTCCATCTTAGCAATTCGGGCTCATGTACTGGTGGGGAATCTGAGGAGCATAAGAGAATGAAATCAATGGCGGTGTCCAAACTAAGGGACGTATTTTCTGGTCAGTATTCACAGTGTGGACCTGAGGTAATGTTAGATGTGAATGGAACGGCGTCGACTGTCAAAAGGAGAGTAGCGGACTCGTTAGTTTGTTTTGAAGAGCAGCACCCTCTTTTTGACTCTGGTCTCATTATCGAGGTTCAGTTTAGGAATAAGGGAAAATCGATCCCAGAAACAACAAGAGATTATCTTGAAAAAGGCTACAGTATCTTCTGGGCATATCCGAAGGACTTCTCTGAAACCGAATTCAAATACGAGCGTTTGGAGGAGGGTTTCAGTTCTAATAGTAATCTTGCATACTTGCCAGGTGACTTGTACCGGGTAGGTGAGTTTGATGAAGAGGATCTGCTATGGGAGGATCCGATTCCTGAGTGTAATCACCAGTGGAGGGATATAGACGGATTCCAATTCTGTGCCCGGTGTAGAATCAATCGGATGTACAGTACCGATCGAACTCGGTTCTTGTATGACAACGTGGGTTTCTTAGGCCCTACAAACCGTGACGATGTGCCCTTGGAAGAATCACCAGAACGAGACGATAACAAGAATATTGACTCACAAAATGGATACGGGGCTTCAAAATATCCAAGAGGTGTTTCAGACGATTGTACATACGACGATGAACATAGATGGGTGGACTATGGATGGGCTGATCAGGGAAAGGCACTATGTAAGGGCTGTGATGCGAAAATTCGGAAGGAAGATATTCCAAATGACGAAATGATCGATGAGAGTTTCTGAGATTCATCTGGCGGCAATAGGTTAGCGATTCACTCGTTTTCTTAGAACAATATCTGTTGAGATTCTATTCTGCGCTAATAGACGCTTACAGTTTATGACAGAGAGATTTCACATATAGTGTGCTGATTGTACGACTATCGATACGGAGTGATCGTGTGCCTATACAACTTCACAAACTCCAATAACTGCGACATTAGTAAGAAACAGAATCATCATCTTTTTAATAGTTCAAAAATCTTATTAATTTATGGAGTTTATTTCAGCATCATCTGTTTCTCAGTCAGATCCAGGCGGCGAGGCAGAGATAACCGCTTGGAATAAGCTGAAACGCTGTTTTAATTCAAGCGAACGCGGGGTCCTCTACCACCAGTATCCGATTATACAGAAGGGAGGTAGCCGATTTGATCGTAAACCAGATTTTGTGCTACTCCACGAGGAAATGGGCCTCGTCGTCATCGAATGTAAGGGGTACACGATAGAGCATATCGATCGAATTGAAGGCGACACATGGGTCCTCCAGAACATGACCCAACGAACTGCGACTCCACTTGAGCAAGCACGAAATCAGGGATTCTTTTTGACCTCGTACTTCCAGAGGGAGCCGGAATTGCGTGATAACCAAGGACAGTGTACCGTGTCGATGACTCCGGTGGTCGTTCTCCCGCATGTCAAACGGGAAGAATGGGAGAATAGAGGTTTTGTCGGGCCATCAGCTCCACGAGTAATCACGGGAGATGAATTGGGGAAAGTGACATTGCGTGATCGACTTGAATCACTCCCAAACCTAGATCCACTCAATAAGTCAGAGTACGATGCCGCAAGAGGTGTGTTGAGTTGTGGTCAGCCGATCAGCGGATCACATGGAGAGGTCTCTGATGACCCTAAAACCAAAGCAGAATATTATGATTTAGTTACGACTGGGATCCGGGGACTTGACGAAAAACAACAAAAGATTGGTCTCCAAATTCCACCAGGTCCGCAGCAAATTCGTGGAATTGCTGGATCCGGGAAGACCGTTCTTGTCGCTATGAAGGCAGCTCGAATGCTTAGTGATCCGAACGGGTGGAAACCCAGTTCTTCGGAAAATCCTCAGATTGCCCTCACCTTCAGCACGAAGAGTCTATACGGTCATATCACGACGCTTGTGGATCGGTATTACGAGCAGTTTAGCGGCCAGTCACTCAAAGAATCAGATGCATCTATCGATATTATCCACGGCTGGGGTGGAAGCCAAACTGGTGATGGTGTGTACTATCGGATTGCTAATGAGGTGGAGAATGTCTCTTTCCGTAATTTTGGACAAGCGCAAGCTATCTTCTCAGATGCTGACGACCCTCAGGAAGCTGTCGCCGCTGAGGTCTTAGAAGAAGGAGACATTCCTGATCTCTGGGATGCGATCCTTATCGACGAAGCACAGGATTTCGGGCCTGATTTTCTCAACATGTGTCGAGAGGCACTCACAGCGGATAACCGTCTCATTTGGGCCTACGACGAAGCCCAAGACCTTGGAAGCTTAGAAGCCCCCAGCCCAAAAAACCTCTTTGGAACAGATACTGACGGAGACCCTCTGTTAGATTTGAGTGGGACCTACAAGAACGGACCTCAGAAAACCTACATTATGCGGAAAGCGTATCGTGCACACCGATCGCTCCTCATGACCGCACATGCGCTCGGGATGGGTTTGAAACGTGATGGGGGGCCAGTCCAAATGATCACCAGGCAGGATGGGTGGGAGAATCTTGGTTACGAAATTGATGCTGACTTCCGTAAAACGGGTAGCGAGGCCCGCCTTTCACGTCCTCAAGAGAACTCACCACACCCTCTACAAGATACAATTGAGCCTGACCGGTTGCTATGTCACCACTCGTTTGCATCAAAGGCAGACGAAATCGAATGGGTGGCCAAACAGATCCGAGAAGATATTTTCGAGGGAGGGCTGAAACCTGAAGAGATTCTCGTGATTCCCTTGTCACGTAGTCGCAGAAGCGGACAAAAGAATCGCAATTATGTTAACGACTATCTCAGTAATCTTCTTGAAAAACACGAGATCGAGACGAATGCCGTCTGGCAAGAGAATGGCAATACCTCTGAAGATGGTTCCAAAGTATTCTCGTCACCTGGACAAGTTACTGTCTCAGCTATTAATCGGGCGAAGGGTAACGAAGCAGCCTCTGTGTACGTGCTCGGTGTAGACTCGACAACTGAAGAAGATTGGCGCGGGAAAGAACTTAATCGGCGAAATGAATTATTTGTTGCTCTCACCAGAGCGCGAGCATGGTGTACTATTACCGGATCGAATCCAGACACACCAATTCATGAAGAGGTTGAGTCGGTTCTTTCAGAGGTCAATCAGTCCAACCCTGAACTGATTTTTGAAGTCCCGAATAGTAAGGACTTGACCCATGAACTGGAAGAAGATACAGAAGATCTGGTCGATACAGGACTTGACGACTTCTTATAGTCGATCTTCGAATAGGCCTCTATACTATTTTAACCTCGCGACCGAGATTAAACCATTTTGAACTATCAAATAATACTTGTAACACCGCTATATAACATATTTGAATGGCTGTGTTAAATCACTGTGAGGCGTAGAGATTCACTGTTTGACGAAGCGCTTGAGGTTATAGACCACACATCAGCGCGATTTCGCGGAACTCACGAAACCACGATCGCGCTCGCACGGCGAAGCCGAACGAGCGCTTCACAGCCGAGTTCACGGTTTCGGCCATAGAGCGCTGATTGTAGCGGGTATCGTCGATTCTGGGTTGTGTGCGTGGTCGTACGCTGCGAAGATGCGGTGCTTGATTAGCGGCCTGATCCCGAGCTCGCGTAATCCTTCATGAAGCGATTGCTTGTCATAGTCTTTGTCGGCAGCGAGAGACCACAGGTCGCCTGTATTCCGGCGGAAAATCTGCTCAGCAAGGTCTGTATCGCTTCCGTCTCGGGTCGTTCAGCAGTGAACATATTGCTGAAACAAGGCGACTATGATTTCTTGGGGATCGTCCATACCCATCCAAGGCGCAGCCGGTTGAGTTTGAAGGATTCCATCATCACTTTGAGGGTGTCCGGAGCCTTCATCAAGGCCAGCAGAATCTGCTACTTCGACGAAATCGAGTTCTCCACTTTCGAGGATCCACGGGAACCCTGATTGGCATACACACCATGCTCACGAGTAGGACTAATAGGTGATTTGATAAACACAACTGACCCGCTAATTAAGTTCCAGTACTCTACAAATGTCCTCATTCAGGCGATTTCCTTGTCTGTTGAGTTCATCTGAAGACCAAGAAAACGTTCGTGGCTCCCCAACCTCTGTGAACAGCAATGTCGCCTTCACATCTCGCGTCGAATCATTCTGGTACAACGCGACTGCGTAAGCAAGCATCTGCCACTTGTACTGCTGAGCTTTCTCGTCGATTGACGCCTCGTCGGTAATCTTGTTCGTCTTGTAGTCGACAATGTGGTAGGCGTCATCGGTGACGATGAGATTGTCAATATCTCCATACGTCTCACCGTTCTCAAGCGTCGCATGGACCCGCCGTTCGTCAGTCGCTACGGGCGCGTCGAGATCGTCCAGAAAGTCACGTGCCACACGGAGATGACGCTGGAGTTCGGAGAGATCGCTTTCAGCTATGCGGTCGAGTGAAACGTCAGCCTGGACGGTGAATTGCTCAAGCAACTCTCGAAGTCTCTCCGCGTTATCTGGCTCAATCTCCAGCTCTACGGCTTTGTGGAGCGTGCTACCGAACACGGCCCGTGGCAGATACTCTGGAGAAGAGTCCTCCTCAGAACTCTCTTCATCCCGTTCGTCTGCTGGAACGTATGAGACGTGTCTCCCTGAGTGGTCGACGACGATGTCGCCTGGTGCGCCGTCCTGAATGAGCGACCCCAGATATGATGCGGGAATACTGTATTCCGGCTCCGACTCAAGTTCTGGAATATCGATTGACAGAGGGGGCGCTTCGCGGTCCTCCCCACTGGTAAGTTGGTGTTCGATTCGCGGAAGACGAATCGTGAGCGGAACCTCAGATTCCCCGTGCCAAGCAAATTCACCATCGGCGTCGAGTGCGTCTGTCGCCGTATCATCGACAAGTAGCGACCCAAGGAAATCGTACCAGTTCGAGGGATCATCTGCGTCACCCGTCTCAAGGCTCGCCATTGACCCGTCGTCAGCAGACGCCGTTCCAACAAGATACAGGTGGTCACGAGCGCGTGTCATCGCGACGTAGAGGATCCGCTTCTCCTCAGCGATGGCTTCACGCTTGCGGGCGAATTTCAACCGCCGCTTCAAGATAGTATCCTCCTGTGCGAAGCCGTCCTCGACACCAGGACCGCGAATGCCAAGGAGCGGTGTCGGTCCATCATCGGGGTTTTCGATAGTCTCGAACTCGGCGATACCTTCCCCATAGCCGACTTTGAGATTGAAGTCCTTCGATAGCCCTGGAACAAATACCGCGGGGAACTCCTGACCTTTCGCGTCGTGGATCGTCATGATCCGAACCCCATCGGCGTCTTCGGCAACTTCGGCTTCTCCCTCCCGCGTCGACAGCTCAACCTCCCGCTCGATCCGGTCGACAACAGCTGGCAGCGTCTGGAGTCCATCTTCACTCCAGCCCCGAAGCCGTGCTCGGAACTTTTCGACGTTCGCAACAGCCTGCTGGCCGCGTTCGTCCGTCGCGAGACTTGCGATGAAGCCCGTATCCGCGATGATTCGACCAAGGAGTGCGTCCCACGTCTCAACGACGGTCGCTCCGTCCGTAACACCGGCGAGGGCCCGCCACCGCTGGATGTTCTCTTGAGCAGCCGTTAATTGATCATCATCGGTCGACGCGAGTGCGTCCCAAAGTTCACCGTCCCCGATGTGGTCCCGGTCGATACCCGTCCAGAGTGAGACGACGCGCGAGTCCTCGAATCCGAACAATTGCGACCGCAACAGGCTGTACAGCGCCAAGTCGTCGCTCGGATCCGAAAGCACTCGGAACAGGTTTCGGAGTGCGACGATCTCGGCGCTTTCGTAGAAACCGATTCCCGAGGCGACAGTGTAGGGGATATTCAATGCCGCGAGCGCACGCTCGTACTCTTTCAGGTGAGTCCGTTTACGGAGCAGTATCGCAACGTCCGATGGCTCGAGTGAGGTTGGCTCCTCGACTGGTTCGCCGTCTTCGAAGCCGACTGTCTCGTAGCGTTGCGTATCGTTTTCGAGTACCGCCGCGACTTCAGCCGCCAGTGCGCGCGTGTCGAGTTCGGTGTCATCCGCTGGGAGATCCTGAAGCGTATGACCGGTGGAGAGGACATTCTCGCGAGTATCGGCTTCTTCCGGCACCACGACGAAACTCGCGCCGGTGCTGACCCCCGCACTATCATTTCGGTCGGGCGTGAGACGCTGGGGCGACGGCTCGAAACTCGTGTCATCCGACTGGATTCCAGTGGGGGCGTCCTGGTACGCTGGTGGAATGACACCGAAGAGCTTGTCAAATAGGTCGTTGATGGGTTCGAGAACAGCCGGTACCGATCGGAAATTCCGGTCGAGACCCCCGTCACCATCGACCGGATGGATGTCTTCGAGTGGGGAGAGGTCCTGTGTTTCATTCGCAGTCTCGAGACGCTGACGTTCGCGGCTAAACTGGGCCACATCGGCGCCCCGGAATCGGAAGATGCTCTGTTTCTCGTCCCCCACAACGAAGACATTACACGTGTCGTAGTCGTCGTCCAGTGAGGTGAGTAACTGTACGAGCTCCCACTGCCGTGGATCCGTATCCTGTACCTCGTCCAGCATCACGTAGTCGAACGAGTCACGAAGGGAGTGCCGAATTGCCTCATTCGACTCGAGGAGGTCGATTGCTGCGTCGATGAGGTCAGCAAAATCTAATGACGACTCATGACGCTTGCGCTGCTGGTACGTGTCGTGGAGGTCCTGATAGAACGATGCGAAAGCAACGTAGTACTGTGCGGCGTTGCGATCGACGTCGAGGCGATCTGCCGTAGCCCACGACTCGACGGATAATCGTTCCACCAGCGTGGTCGTACCCTCATCGTATAGACGTGCGTTCTTGTCGTCCCAGTCATCATGCCCGGAGTACGGCCACTTTTTGAATTTCCCGTAGTACGGCGTGCCGTCGCTCGTCAGCGCCTCACAGATAGCTGCCATCGCATCGTGAACCGCGGTGTCGTCCATTGCCTCGATGTCGAGCCCGTGCGTCTCTACCGCGGACGCGACATTCTGAGCGATCCCAATCCGTTGTCTACCCGCAGACTCACTCGACGCAACGTGATAGATGTCCTCGAGAGCGGTCTGGATCTCAGCACTCTCTAAGTGTTTCCGCGCAGCGTCGATATCAATCGCACAGTAGCGTTCACCAACATACTCCACGTAGTCTTCTGGCGTCGCATCTGCCCAACTGTCGGCCCAGTTGCGAGCTTGGTGGTGCTCACGAAGAAGGTCAGTCAGCAACTCCTCAAGCCGGTCGCGGTAGTAGATGTCTGTGAGGAGTTCCAGCCGG
Source organism: Halorubrum sp. SD690R (assembly GCF_005435035.1). Classification (NCBI taxonomy): domain Archaea; kingdom Methanobacteriati; phylum Methanobacteriota; class Halobacteria; order Halobacteriales; family Haloferacaceae; genus Halorubrum; species Halorubrum sp. SD690R. Next base: position 15,369 of record NZ_SGTV01000016.1, read on the forward strand.
TCGTCCTCAAGATGCTGGTCGATGAAGCGCTCGACCGTATCTTGCTGTTGACCGGTGGCAGCCGTTTCCTCGATTACATCAAACCCGACCGGAACATCGGCCTCAAGCGCGTACTCACGCAGAAGTCTCGCACAGAACCCATGAATCGTGTGGATGTACGCCTCGGGGAGCGCGTCGTGGTACTCACGCCACTCCTCGTAGGCCTCACCGTCGACCTTCGCGAGCCGGTCGCTGACAGACTCTCGAACACGCTCTTGGAGTTCCATCGCCCCGCTCTCGGTGAACGTAATGGCAGCTATCGAGTGCGGGTCGGTCTCTGTGCGTTCAAGCAACTGTAGATACCGCGCGGCGAACGTCGTTGTCTTCCCACTTCCCGCACCAGCGGTGACCGCGTAATTCCGGTCGTAAGCGAGAACAGCTCGCCGTTGTGCGTCCTCAAGCTGCTCGAAGTCAACCATCAGACATCGCCCCCGTCAGGGTAGGCATCCAGATCCAGGTCCTCGTTTCGGGCTCGTTCGGAGATGTAATGCTCACGGCCATCAAGTTCCTCGATAGTGTCACGCTGGTGGTGATGCCGCACGTCACAGCTGTGTCGGAATGTACAGTTCTCGCAGTTCGCGTGATTCTCTGAGAGGAGCGTCGGTTGGAACGCACCGTTCTCGATAGCAGTCCCGATCCGTCCGACGCGGGTGGGTGTGACATCGCGGATGAACCGAGAGAATTCCGCCCGAGTCTCGAATGGGAGCCGCCAAGACTGGGACAGTGGCGGTGCCAGTGGGGGCGAGTCAGTATCCACAGCCTCTCTCGAGGTCAGTTCTCCAGCTATTGGGTCAATATCGTCGGGAGATTTGAGCTTGTAGTAGGATCCGGCGACGACCTCGTGGGGGTCGCTAGTCCGCGCTTCGAGGGCTGTCTCGAAAGCGAGTCCGTACAGCGGGAGCTGGAGCTTCGTGCCACCGGTGATATCCGATCGCCCTGGCGTACTTCCAGTCTTGTAATCACGGATGTGGAACCGGTGCGGTGTACGGTCTGTCTTATCGATGCGATCGGTGATTCCTCGGACGTCCACCGGTCCATCTGGCGTATCAATTGTCACCGGATCTTCGGAGAGTTTCTCCACGTCGTCGTAATCAATGTCGATGGCTCCCTCGAAGTAGGTCGGTTGCGTCGCCACGTCGGCTTGGCGCTCAAGCTCTGTGTCGAGGAAGCGAGCGAACAGGCCCGCCATTGCTTCGCCACCAAATCCATGATACGGATTTCGGGCTGGGTCACCCAGTCCAGCGAGCAATCGACCAATCGTTCTGCGCTCGAACGGGGTTTCCACCTCGCCCATGTCGGCAAGATGGTCGAGTGCGACATCGAGTAGTGTCGACTCCAGTATATCGGGCTCGAACGTTGTGAGGTCGATCGGTTGGTCATCTCCTATGCGGAGCCGTCTATAGAAGGCCGCCAGCACGCCGTGGACGTAGGTGCCGCGGTCGGCACGGGTGATTCCTGCCTCGTCCCCGTAGTCCTCTTCGTAGCCGAGGACGCGCTTCATCAAGAAAACAAACGGACAACGGGCGTAGTCATCCAGTGCGCTCGGGCTGAACGGTTCTCTCCGATCTTCGGGGAACACGGTATCGACGATGTCCCCGAGCTGCGCCTCATGGTCGGTCACACCGGGTTGTGATCGACGCCACGAACAGGTTATCCCCTGCGTCGCAAACGCACGAGAATCGGTTGTCAGCCCGTCGGCAGTTGTGAGCGGTTCAGTCGCCCGCTCAGGTGTTTCGAACGACTCACGGACTGCCCAGCCCCTGTAGGACTGTTGGATGTCTTCACTGATGATATGCGGGAGTTCCTCGTCACCATCTTCGGTGTCGGTTCGTTCGACGTACCGTTCGAGTTCGGAGATAACGGGTGCGGAGACGTGTTCGGATCCCTCGACAGTGTGCTGCGGAATAGAGAGAGTGACCCGATTTGAGCCGGTGAGTAGTGTTCCAAGGATGTATCGTGCGCGTCGACCGGAGTGTTCGCGGCTGAATTCCTCATCAGCATTGTTGACTGCCTCAAAGAACGCCATCGTATCAGACTCACTTGGGAAGTAGCCCATCGTCAGTCCAAGTGTGAAGAGATGATCGAACGACGCCATCTCGGCTTCGGCTATCGGATACACCCGAACGTACCCCTGCTGTTGGCGGGGCCCCTTAACGAGTTCAGCGAGTAACGCACGACGAACACGTCGCGCAGGCTGTTGGTCCGCGAGATATGGCGAGACGGAGTCGAACGACGAGAGAACGCGCTCAACAGCGCTCCAAGCGGATTGTTCGTACGCAGGACGGTGCGAGCCAGTCGCCTCGTCGGATGGAGCGTACGTGTCGACAGCGTCCTCGACAGCGAGTCTCTCCAGAACGTCCTCAAGTCTCGACGTGAATTCGGCAAGTCCACCCTCGCTGGGATTGACTGTTGTGATCAGGTCGCGAATGCCGTCGGCAGTCGCCGTGTGGTCGTCCTTCTCTAACGTTTCGAGAAGACGGTCGAGCGCCTGATCAGGCGCCTTCGCAGCGGTACCCGACAGCGCGTCAAGATCAATACTGAACGCGTCAAGTGTGACGAGGCGATTCGAGGCGAGGTCCAGAAGACTACTCGTTTGTGCCTCTTCGTCGGTTAGATCAAGCAGTGCCTCCACCGCGCCGCCGACCAAGGTTTGTTCGATACCAATCTCGTTGACGAAGGTGAAAGGGATGTCGTACGTCAAAAAGACCTCAGACAGGATCCCTCGATACGTCGCCCGGTCGGTAACGACGACACCGATGTCCGCCGGGTCGACACCATCATCCAGCAAGCTCCGAATTTGGCGAGCCGTGGCTCGGACCTCGTCACGTTCTGTTGCGGGTTCAGTGAACGTCAGACCGACATCCTCGTCACGATACGAGGGTGTCTCCGCGGTATGATCGTAGAGACTCCGCACTGCCGCCAACCGATCCTCATTGGTGTAGCTCGGCGTCTGGTATTCCAGTTCGAAATCTAATGCCTGATAGACATCGAGTGCCCGCTCTACACCTGAGTCGACGCCGACACCGTTCCATGACTCATGTGTGAGCGCAAGCGTTGCGACAGTGGGATACGCCCGTGAGAGACGAGCGACAGCCTCTCGTTCAGCGGGTGCCAGACGCGTGAGTCCATCAAGAATAACAGCATCAACCGAGTCCGGAACCGTCGTGAGCAGCTGGTCATTGTCAAGGAGTGTGAGATACTGCTCCGCAACGACGCCCTGCCAGTCGGGGTGTAGTTCACTTCGGAGGCGTTCGTATTCGGCGTATAGCCCAGAGAATGCGGTTGCTTGCTCCGTGAGGCTGCTGTCTGCGGTGGACGGGTCAGTCTCTCTGAACGAGCCATAGAGTTCAGCGGCGTCGACTGACTCGCTCCCAGCCGCACCAGCAACCTGTAGTGCGTGTTCAATTGCGTCTGGATTATCGTAGCCCGCGTATTCCAAGAGCGAAAACAGGCCCTGTACTTGGTCAATAAGATCGTTCGCGGGGGATTCGATCCCTGCGAATGGACCATCAGTTACGTGCTCGCCGTACTGTTCGATGGCTGCCTCGACAAGCCGAAACCGTTGGACACGACTGAGCGTGCTATTCGCGAGATTCCCCGTCACGCGCTCGTACAGTTCACTCACGTAATCGTCGAGCGTCGTACAGAAGAACTGAATCTCGTTGTGACCCTCTCGCCAACGCTGCTGGAGAGAGTTTGCGCGCTCCCGGGACTGAGTGAGGCAGAGAATGCTTTCTGGGTGTTCACCCGCAGTATTGGCAGCCCACGTGAGTGCTCTATCAGTAACCAGATCTGGATCAGGACCAGAGAATAGAGAACGTGTTTCTGACACGAATTGACACTACCTGGAAAGGCAGCTACGGATACATCAATCTACGGGGCAGTTCATCTCGTCGCCTCATATTCGGTTGTGAGTGCGCGATCACGTCGCAGTTTCTCACGAACGTTCTCGCTTCGGCAATCGACATCCAGCCGCTTTCGTTGCCAATCCTCCCCGGATTTGCCGTTCCACACTCCGTACAGTGTTACCTTTGGGAGTCGCAACACGCCGAACAGCACCGAGAGCGTATAGAGCACGTCCTGTAGTTCGTCCCAAGTTACGGTCACCTTCCGTGGGATGTCAACCGGGAAACTCACGTGGTGGGCGAGTACCCCTGCCTCGCGAGCTAGATCGACGAATCCGTGGTCGTTGCTGAGGAGAACAACTTGCTTTCGACTATCCTGATCGTACTCAGCATAGGCGTCGACAATCGCTTCGTCGCCCGTCTCACTCTCAATCGTATCCGCGTACCGCTGATCACGAAGATGTCGATATTCGTAGAGCCCGAGGAATCCTTCACGATTCGCTCCTGCTGGCTGATTGTCTAACCGTGCGAATTCGGGCCCGAACGCATCCTCGAGAGCTCGTGTCTCGTAGTGGTTGTAATGCCAATTGAGTTCCTCGTAAATACCCGTCGCGAGAGCGAAGCCATTGACTGGACTCCGTCCGTTTTCGTCACTGTATCGCTCCGGATCCAGTTTGAGTACATCCGGCATCCGCCACGCAAGGAGATTCGTATCAATGCCCAGAGCCACGGGCTGATGGCCAGCGTCTAGGTCGGGATACCCCTGCCGGCGGAAGAACGTCGCCACATCCTCGCGATTTTCGATGTCGATGAGACCGCCAGCCACAAGCGCTCGAATGTAGGTCTCTTTGTCAGGCAGGTCGTCGTAAGCCTGTTCGCCATACGTCGTGTGGAGTTCCTCGCGGGAATCCTGGTACGTGAGCGCGCCCTGGGTGAATCGGACCGTGGTTGCGACGGGATCAGAAAGGTCGATCTCAAGGAGTTCTCCGATCTCCTCACACGGGTGCCGAACACTAACCGACGTAATGCCCTCCGTGTACAACGCGTTGAGGAGATGCGTGATGTGGCGGCGAGCAAGCTTCATTAGAAGACCTCTTGGAAGTCGACGAGTTCGACCACTGGTCTGGGAACGTCGGGATACAATCGGCCGTAGAAGCGGTTGTTCGAAACGTAGAGGTAAAAAACGTGTTCGGCTTTGAATTGAATCCCCGCCTGAAACGCAATCGCCGACATGAACTTTCGACCGGGCGTGACGTCAACCGCCGCCGTACCCCCATCGGCCTGTATCTGGGCAATTGGTTCACGGAAGTGCTCGACAATCCCTTGGAAATCTGTCTCCGTCTCAAGCTGCGTCACAGAGAGATCGGGATCTTCACCACTGTATTCGATGACTACACGCTCCATCATCGATGTGATGTCGTCGAACTGGTCACCGACCCCGGGATTCTCCAGCACGTACAGTTCGTCGGGGAGAAATCCCTCTTCACAGGCCGCAATAAGGGGGTTGATGACCGCCTCCAAGTTCGTGCTCATCGTTGTGAGCCACGCATCGACCATCGCTCAGCGACCCCCCAACTGAGTGGTGCTGGCTTGCCATTGCCTGTGCTCGAGTTCCGGATGCCGGACTGCCACACGCCGAAGCGATTCGTACATGACGTAGAGTTCTCCGACCATCGTGTTGGCTGTATCACGGAGCTGTGTAAGCTGATCCCCTGGATTGACGTCCTGTGACGTCTGTTGCCGCTCCGAGAGCCGAAGTTGTATAAGATGATCCAAGATAGCTCCCGTCCCGCTTGCCAGTTGGGGGAAGATCCCAGCAACCTCAGAGACAGCACCTGGGCGGTTAGCGATGACCTCTTCAGCGACAGAGGCGTCGAAGGCTGCCTCGATCTCTGCTGGCGAGTCGTAGCCGCCACTCTCGAAGGTTCCCAACAACGCTTCACCGGCCTCAGCGAACGTCCCTACTAACACTCGCGTCGCCCCCGCAATCGGATCCAGACGTTTGATGCCGACCGCTTCGGTCTCGTTTGCTGTTATCGGGTGCCGGATTCCTGTGAATGCCACGTACGCTCGAACGAAGGCGTCCGCTGCGGCCTGCCCATCGCGCTTGATTCGTTTCTGGTCTTGCTCGGGAAGTTCATCGAAAGCGTCGACAAACGGGTATTGTGGCACAGGGACGAGCGACGGCTGGGAGAAGCCTGACTCCTCATCGATGTTGATCCGTGGGCCAGTATATGCGGAACACCGATCACTGAAAACCGCGTACGCTCGCCGTTCCCAGTCAAGCATCGCCGCCGTCGCGGGTGTCAACTCATGATACGCAGTTCTGATACTACGATGTGGCGCAGGGTGTGGACGGTGTCCAATAGTCGCCTCCTGAAATTCGCTAGCGGAAATGTACGCAGGTCCCTCAATGGTACGTTCCCTGAAGGTGAGAGTTCCATCATCCATCGTCGTACAACGCTTGCCAGGAATCCGCATCCGGATCGTCAGCAACCGCTGTGCTAATCGCTTGATGCGGTCGGATTCCTCGATTGCGTCGGTCCATTGATTCGGAATGTCAGCTGCCCCAAATCGAGCACCAGCGACAGCGCCGGCGATCGCACCAATGGTGTCCGTGTCGCCACCACTATTTACAGCCTGAACGATCGCTGCTTCGGCGGACGCTGCGGTCAAACCGTAGTAGAGCCCAGCCTGAAGCGAGTCGACCACATACCCTGAGGTTCCAAGCTGGGCCTCAAACGCAGCAGAATCACGGTCGCCAGTAATCACTTCTCGGACCTGTGTAAGTGCCGTTCGAAGCTCGTTGGGAGCCGCATGGGTATCCGTAAGCGCAGTGTGGAGCGGATCGCGTTTGTCGCGAATCAGATTAGCGAGCGTCCGATTGAGAATCACACAGCCCCACCGGCAGCGCGGGTCAGCGTGTGTAATCGCCGACGAAAGCTGACTGACGTGGGTGAGTTCTGTTTCGAAGTGTCGAAACGCGATCGCGTACGGCGCACACCGCATGACACTCCCGTTGCCCGCGTTGGACCCCTCCGGTCGCGATTTCCAGACAGTCGAGCCAGCCTCCTCCCACGACGCGCCCTGTCTAATCTGAGACAGAGAATCGCGCGTCATCAATCCGATATCAAACGGGTTCGAATCGAGCCAGTTGACGAATCGATCTCCCACGTCAGGTGGATCAAAACCACGTCGATCAACAAGGCTCTCCGAGATACAGAGTGCCATTTCGGTATCGTCCGTGATCGTCCCTGGTGGCTGGCCATGCGTACCCTGGCCGAGCATCTCTGTCACTTCGCCGTGACGGGATGCGATCTGTTCGGCGCTGTTGAATTCGACCGGCCGACCGAGAGCATCACCACAAGCCAGCCCAAGGAGACACCCCGCTGCCTTATTCTCAATTGTCATAGAATTACGACGCCTGTCTGGTCGTATAATTCTATACCTGTGAACGCTGTCGACAGGGGCAGCGATCGGATCATTAAGACAAGCATCACTGGTTGATCTGGGCGAGCGCCCATGATGCCCGCTTGCGGACATCTGCGTTGTCATCCTCACGGGCGCGATCTTCAAGCTCCGCGGTCGCTTCGTTGGCAGAGAGATACCCAAGCGCCCAGCAGCCGTTCTCACGGACCCGTGGGTCATCATCCGCCAACAACTCAATAAACGTCGGTGTGACGTGCGCAACCGATTCTGGGAAATCGTCAGCGACGCGGCTCAACGCACCACTTGCGTTGATTCGAGTGTACGTGTCGTCAACCGTTAGCAAGGGAGCGATCGCTTCAGTGTACGGCTCAACGACGTCGGTGTGAATAATCGCCACATCGCCAATCAGCGCGATTGCGTTATTGCGGAGCTGTGGATTCTCAGCGCTAAACAGGGTCGCAACATCGTCAACAATCTCGACGGCAATACTCGGGTGTTCACCGACGACCCGACCGAGCCCAGCAGTCGCGTTTAATCGGACAGTGTCCGACAGCGAGTCATCAAGGATGACTTCGCCGAGTGGTTCAGCAACTGGTTTCACTGCTTCTGGATACTCACGTGAGATCCGCGAGAGGGCATACACCGCGTACGGGAGTGAATTAGCCTCATCTTCGATGATCGCCGCGAGTGCCGGAACCGCGTCCACAGCGTCTTCAGGACATTCATCAGCAATTGTCGCAATACATTTGCTTGCTTCACGCCGGACAGAGATTATGTTTGAGGAGAGATATGGAACAATATCATCAGCGAGTGGAACAACTGCCCCTGAGTCGGTATCGCCGATGGCTCTGAGGATGGCTAACACATCCGCTTGTGCGGAGCAATTTTCTTCTGCCAAGAACGTCTGGAGGACTGGAATGGCTGGCGTACACTCTGTTGGGCGCACTAGGGCGACTTGACGCAGGGCTCGGAGTGCGTTTTCATCTTGTCTCCTATCACCATCGGTGTGGTCTAAAATCGAGAGCAGCGATGAAACACGGACTTCCTTCGGATGCGTACTAGCGAGGCGGCGAAGTCCCAGTGCTTCCTCGGCAGGCATCGCTGCGTCAGCCGTGTACAGCTCCGGGGGCGGTTCAACCACAGAGAGCAACTCAATCGCGTCGACGGGGACTGTGAACTGGTCACTACCTGGTGCGAGCGGAGTACACTGGAGTGCTGGTGCTATTGAAGGTCGTTCGAGCGCCACAGCATCCATCGACACATCATGACAGAGCCGCTTTCGTTCGGCCCCATCGTCTATATATGTGATCTCAAATCCGGCCGCATCGGTGTAGTCGTCGAGAAACGACGAGAGCATCGACGCGTCCGACGGCATAATCCCGGCGGACGTAGGGAGCCCACCGTCGGTCACGATATCACGAACCCACAGGAGATCGGAATGAATCTGTCCCTGTTTGACTGCGGGGACGAACTCCCAGGCATGGTAGTGATCCCACTCGTCAACATCACTCAGATCGAGATCGTCGACAGCGATGTAGCCGTCTGCATCCGGGTGCAGGTCAGCGATGAGTGACAGCCGCTCGCGCCGGAGTGGGAACTGCTCGTACCGACCGTCGGGCTGTTTCTTGCCAAGCCACTCGTCCCAATCGTCGGGGTGGCGACCGACGATGTCGACGACACCCGGAATTGCGGCTTCCGCAGCCAGCGTCTGGTTCCCGATGGCGTAGACCGCGTGTGCCGTTTCGTGGGCAAGATAGCGTACCCACGCTAGCGGGACGGCGTCATGGTGGGGATGTGGATTCACGTCAACGGTCCAGTCTCGGTCGAACGCGAACACGAGCATCAGTCACGCACCTCCTGTGGCGTCGCGGCCGCCTGCTGACACAGTGTCTCTAAAAGTTCCACCTCCTGTTGTATCGACGCATCATCCACAGCCGCCATCTCGTCTGTGAGGTAGCTACGAAGTTGGTCGAACCGCTCAGTGTATCGGTCAGGAACAACCAACGGCACGGACTCACGCTCGTGCTGGCCGCGCTGGGTAGGGAGTAGCCAGTCGTCGACACCGGTCGCGCCGTCAGCGCGGTCATGAATGTCCGCCGTCCACGTCCGGAGTTCACGAGCGTACCGGGCCAGCGCAACCGCCTTTCTGACGCCTTCGTGCGCGTACGTCCCAGACTCGTCAGGAACCTTGACAGTGGCGCGCTCGGTGTACTCGCCACCGTCCCGTTCCGTCCACGAGGCGACCAGATCCAAGTCGGCGTCCGGGCTCGTCTGCTTGAGGCGAACAAGGACGACGCCGCCCCGAGCCTCGCCGTCCTGCTTGGCGGAGGGGAACAGCGTCCCGACGTGCATCAGGCGGTCGGTCGCGGCGTCCGCGGACGGCGATCCGTGAACCGCCTCGATCTCGTAGCCGTCTGCCTCGAGGTCAAGATTCAGGTCGTACACCAGCGGGGTGACCATGTAATCGAACTCCTCGCCTAGCCGGCGCTCAAACTCTGCGGCCGAGTGGATGAAGTAGTGGTTTGCTCCGCGGATGCCCGACAAGGTGTCAGTGAGTTCCGCGTTCGCGTCCAGTCCCATGCCGACGAACGTTGTGTGGACGCCCTCAGCAGCCGCGTCCGCGAACAGCTGCGTCAGTTCGCTGTCCCCCGTCGCTCCCGTGTTGGGCATCATATCGGTCATGAAAACGACACGGCGCTCGACGCTAGGACTGGGCGTCCCATCAACTAGCATGTCGACGGCCGCCTCGAACCCGTCCGCGAGGTTCGTACTGCCGCCAGCAGCGATCTCACGGATGTGGCGACGGATCGCCGGCATATCCGTCGTGCCGACATCACGGAGCGGTTTCGCGACGTGGGCACGGTGGTTGTAGAGGACAACGCCTAAACGGTCCTCAGCGTGAAGCTGCTCGGTAAGCGCGCACAGCGACCGTGTCGCCGCGTCGAGTTTCGTCGACGCTGCGTCCTCGGCTTCGTGCTTGCGGCCGTGTTCGTCGTAGTAGTACGCGTCGAAGGCGCTATCCATCGACCCGGAGACATCGAGGACGGCAACGAGGTCCAGCCGCGGCCGCTCGAACTCATCGACCGACAGCGTCGAATCCAGTCCTACCGATAGGTACCGCTCTGTCTCCCCACTGATCGGGTGGTCGCTCACGGCGGCCGAATAGCGCGGCGCGAACAAGGCCTCCGATTCGGCCCGCGTGCCCGTCTCGAAGTGATAGTCGTAGAACAGCCCCTCGTCGCTGATCGCCTCCGGCTGTGGCGTATAGCCGTTCGCGACGTTTTGTCGAAAGTTGGCCACGTCTTTTGCCCCACCAGCGGCGAGTCCGAGTGTCTCTGAGCTCGCTATGTCCGCGCTTGCTGGCGCGGGAGATGCGCTCTCAATCGCCTGATTTTCGAGGATCCGATGGTCCTCAGTAGAGTCTTGGAGTTCGAACACGTCGACGTGGCGCCCACAGGACTCACAAACGTAGTCGGGTGGGGAAATTGTCTCGTCGGTATCCATCGGCGCCCAGTCATCGACGAGCGATCGGTCGTCACGAACCCGATGAATAGTCGCCTCGGCATCGATGATTCCGAACGTATCCCCGAGCGAGAGCTGTGATGCCGCCTGTGTGACGGCAGACCCAGGTGCGTCAACAGTCTGCCCCGGTCGAAGCGCTCCTCCACAGTCAGGGCACTCATCACCACGACCGTTTGCTTCGGAGACAGGGACAGCGCCCAGTAGTCCCGAGATGTGGTGAGTTGCTCCAGTCTTCAGGTCAAGCAGTGTCTCACTGTCAGGTGTGGCGAGTACCGTGAACTGCCGCCCAGATTGATCGGCAACCAGCAACCGGTGGACGTGTTCTCCGTCGCAGTCGATGGCTCGCCGGGTGATGAATTCGACTGCGATGTCGTGACGTTGCCCGTCCTCTATGTCCGCGTACATCGTATCCATGGTGTCTGTGTGGCCTGTCATACCCCGGACAGCCAACGGGTGGTTGACGGCAGCGTGGACGCTCGCCCTGTATCGACAGGGAGAGTAACCACCATTACGATGAGCCTTTCCTACCTTTCACACCCACCGATATGCGACAGAGTGTGATAAATGCTTCGCTAACAAGCAAGGTATAGATTGTATTACGAAAATAAGACTCATCAGAGTGTTCTTTAGAACGATATGGGAGAGGTATACGCCCCTACAAGATTGGTTATTTACAGAAAACAACCGCTATGCTGTCGAGTATTGTGTCGAAACAATCATTGCGAAGGGCGTCGTGGGTTAGTCAACAAACCCATGCCCATCGACGCTGGTGACGCTCTCGTCCGGGCGCTTCACGACCATAATCCGTGGTGGGAACACGGGACAGAACCATTCTCACTCCCGGCACGGCAAAAGAGCGATTTCTATCATCTCGCCCGTCCCGACGAGTCCGGCAGCCAGTTCGAGGACCAACCGCTTCTCGGCCTCGTCGGACGGCGGGGGGTCGGCAAAACCACGCTCCTCCACCAGTTCATTCACCATCGCATCGAGACTGGCGACGATCCGGAACGATTCCTCTATCTTCCCTTCGACGCCGATCCGCTCTACCAACTCCAATCGGACGAACAGCTACGACGCGCAGTTCGGTACTACGAGAGCAGGGTTCTCGGCCGCATCGAAGCAGACCACCCACACTTCATCCTAATCGACGATGTTCACCAGATCGAGCATCCGAACAAGCCGACCATCGACGGGTGGGGCGTCCCCGTCGCAGAATTGCTCGAGGACGTCCCGGGACGACACGTCGTCGTGACCGCCAGCGCCGGCATTCAAGTCGAACGGGAACTCGAAAGCGTCGCGATGCCGGCCGAAGACTACGATATCCAGCCCATTCTCCCTGAGAAGTTCCGGGACTACCTCTTCACGCTGTATCCAGATCTTGAGGAAGAAGACACTCGCGTGAGCCCCACCTCTCTGCGAACCGGGGAGAACAGCCTGCCAGCGGCTCTCCGGAGTGGCGAGATCGAGTCACTCGTCGCAGAGCTTCGACAGAAGTACGAGAAGGTTGCAGACGTCGAACGACGCATCCAGTCACAAGTCGTCGACTATCTCGCGATGGGCGGGACCATCAGCTACGATCTTGACGGCGCCACCGAGTCGGCAGCGGACCTGACGGTGGATGACTACGCGCAGCTGCGCGAGGACGTTCGCGATGCCCTCTACCAGGAGGTTCCCGGCTTCGAATCGATTCAGACGATCGCAGATCTTGAACGCCTCTGCGCGCTCGCCGCCCGAAACCGGGGTGCTGAGCCGTTCCGGTATCAGGACCTCGTCGAACTGTTCGACGTCGACCGGCGGACGATCGCCGATAGCTATCTTCCCGCGCTGGCAGAGCTGTACCTGTTGACCGGCGTTACCGAGTACGACAATAGCCGGCCCCGGTCGGTGCGACTCTACCTCCGTGACACAGGGCTGGTGACCGCGCTCGCCGACGGCGACGCCTCGACCGTCCGCAACGATTTTGACCGCGAGGCCGACCTAGCCCGCGTCGCGGCGTTCGACCACACGATGCGGTTTGCCTACGGGATCAACGCTGTGCAAGGTAATGATGAACCGCCAGCTGTCCAGTACTGGCGCGGCCGGGAGGGTGAGGTCGACTTTGTCTTCGAGGTGGATGGCACTCCTGTCCCGATTGGGCTAGCGTATCAGTCACGTGAGCGTGAGGGGTCGCTCGAAGCCGTTCAAGAATTCAAAGAAGCGTACGACGTGCCACTTGGATTCATCCTCGCTGGTGATACGGTTCGAGGCAGACAACCTATTGAGGATCTCGGAGAGGGAATCATCCAACTTCCGTACTGGTTGTACTTGCTCCTATGCTAGGTCGCTACCTAATCGGTTGTGAGAACAGAACTAGGGACCTGTCGGTTGCCGCCCCTGGTGGAAGTCGTGATGGGTCGAGGTACCAGGAGACGACAGGGGGTTTGTATTGGGAGCAGATATTTAAGCTAACTTGACGTATTGTATGGAAATGACGGTTTTCGGCCGTCTTGGTGCCCTGTTCGTGGTCCTCGGCGGGGCAGCCCTCTTGTTCGTGGACGCTCTGCGTTCTCCACCCGGCCTCTGGTACGCGGTCACTGGTATCGTCGCCGGGACAGCAATGATGGCGTATACAGTGGTATCGTCGCCGTCTCCTCGACATCTACAGCCTGCTCCCGAGCCCACGTATTCGAGCACGTCCAGCGAGTCCACGACAGCTTCAGCGACGCAGCAGACCGACTCACAGCCAGTTAATACATCGCAGACAGCCGAATACACAGAATCAACCGATCAGGAGCCGGAAACAGCGAGCGACGACACAGATCCTTCGGAGCCGCCAACATCAGTAGAGAAGCCGAACCTGTCGTCGACCACAGTGAAACGTCCGCAGTACCTCCCTAAGAAGACCCAGTCGACGCAGCGAACAGGCTCGTACACCAATTCCTCCCAGACGAGGAAAACGGCGGGAGCGTGGACTCGCCGGAACAAACTCCTCACCTCCACAGCTTCACCAAGCCGGAGCTCATCCACTGGGACCGACAACCAGTATTTCACGCCGGTCGACTCAAGCCGCGAGGTAAAATTCGTCCAGATCGACACCAGATTCAGCTACCTCGACGTCGACTGGGGACCAGACTTCATCAGTCTTGACCCAGTCCCGGATCTCATCGAGATCGATGTCGGGCCAAGTGCCGTGAGCCACGAGCTGGTCCGCAGCCCAATCGAGATCAAGATTTCCTCGTTCCTCAAGGCCCTCCTCGCACCCACTCCACCTAGCACCTGTACCGCAGACTCGAACGACAGTGGGCGTCCGTCGACAGCAGCGGACAACCACGCTCGTCGGCGGACGGACGACACCGCCACCATCCGGAAATCGGCACTCCGCAATACCTATGAGACTCGGTATAGTGACCAAGACAGGCGCGTGAACCGTCGTCATAAGTCGCTTACAGCCACTAATAGACGGCAGCATCCAGTGGAGGCAGATCCGCAATTCGGCTCAGAACTGGAGAATCATCGCCCGACAGCAGCTGACACTAGCAGCTACGGTAGCCGTGAAAAGATGGACACATTTGACGACGTACGTTCCAGTGACCGTTGCTCCCTTAGCTGGGAGCCGGCCATGGACGAGGAACCGATCGGATTGCAGAATGTGGGTGTAGCTAAAGAGCCGGCAGTCAATGAAGAGTTGAATCGTTCACCGCCGCGGTGGGAGCCGCCGCAGTGGGATGCCGATCCTTTCGGACTGAGGGACGTCGACCCGGGGGTCTCCGAGCTTGAAGAATCAGTGGTGGAACCGGTTGAACAGCCAGAACTCGAGTTGGGAGTGTCCGACTGGGAGCCCGGAGTGTCGATCGAGGAACCCGTGATGGATGCGGAAACCGGGGCGGAGATGGTGGGCTTAGGCGAGTTTACGGAGCCGTCAGAAAGCGCAGTCGGGTTGGCTGGCCCCGGCATCGAAAACGGATCAAACCCATTGCTACCCGATGCGGAGAGCTTCTTTCCGGAAGAAGACGAGAAGGACGACTGGCTGATGTTCTGATGTCGCTTACATGGGTTAGCCGAGGCAAGTCAATAGGCTGTGCAGCCATCGCCCCCCAATACTTGTTTGAAGAGAGGCCTCGACGGTGACGTGAACCACGCGCCGATCCTGACGGCAGGCCGGTATGTCGAGTTGGTCGCTTCGGTGCCGCCTGACTGAGCGACGGATTCACTACCAGGTTCGCCGATTGGGAGTGGCAACGCTCTGTAGGCGGATCAAAAACACGCAATTTCCCGTGGTAGCTCGATGACTTCCCCCAGAATGGGCAGAACATAGCACCTCATAGGGAGATTGATCCCGAATTGGCGGAGATTTTCCCGAAGCTGTGGCGACTCACGGCTACTTTATTTGTATAGCAACATAGGATTTATACAATAGCGACCGAATTCAGCATCTATTTTCGGTGTTCACACAGACTCCAACAGTCTGTTTGTACCCAAAACCTATACTATAACTGTGAGAAACACGCTACCATCCAAAAATGCCGGACTTAGAATTGGGAATCGACTCAGCGAGGCGTTTCTCCCCGATTCATAGCCACGAACAGCGGATAGCGTGGAGGGCAACACAGTGAGCGACGTAACAACCCCGGAAACCGACCGGGACTGGGAAGATGTCGACGATGTGTCGTGGACCCTCCTCAATCTCGACGAACTCTTCGACGCGTATTGGGCTGTCGTCGCTCCAGTGATGGAGACAGACGGACTCGATCCAAAACGAGAGAAACCGACACACAGCTGGCTCCGCGACCACGGATTCCGACCGCTCCTTTACGCCCTACGGGAGTATCACGACAGAACCTTCGCGGAGTTCTGGCGCGAGGACCTCGAGCTCGACGCCGTAGAATCGGGCTACAACTGGGCAACCGACCACGAACGGACAATCGAGGCACTTGAGTCCTTCCTCACGTCACGGCGAGAACGCAAGGGCCTTGCAGAATCGTCAATCGATACCCTCCGCTACCGATTGAACCGCTATGTCGCCGCCTACTGCGAGGAGAATGGCACCGATGACCTCGTGACCCCCGTTGCTCGGGATGGTGATATCCCAGCCTACAAAGCAGTCGATACGTGTTGGGCAGCGTTCGACCGCCTACACGAAGATCTCGACGGTGGGCAAACCAAACGCCGAATTCATCTCGCTGTTTCGAACTGGTATGCGCATCTGGTGCGTCGGAAATGGGCTGCGGTGAACCCCGCTGACGGCCTCGACGACGAGTTTGACTGGTCGAACGGCAATGACGACGATTCGGATACGCCATGTCTCGCCACCGAGCACGTTCGCGCACTCTACAAGGCGGCAGACGACCAGGAGGACCGCCTCCTGGTACTTGCCCTGTGTGCATGGGGGCTTCGTCCGAATGAGGTGGCTAACCTACGAGCGCGTCAATTCGTTCTTGACGCCTCTATCGACGAAATTCCGTATATTACGTTCGAAGAGCGGAAGAACGGGCCCGGCGAGGTATCCCTCCTCTACGGTGAAGAGATACTCGAAGACCGCCTCGCGATGTTCGCCGATTACGAGGACTGGAATGGCTACCTGTTTCCGTCGCCACACGCCTCAGGCGGCTCGATTTCCCGGTGGACAGTCTGGAACCGCTTCACTCAGCTCGCTGAGCAAGCGAGTCTTCCTGACGAGATTGGTGGTGTATCACCCTCGCCAAAGATGGGGCGACGCTTCTGGTATGACGCCTATTCCTCGTCACTGGACGTCGTCCTCGGAAGCCTTGACGAGATTGCGGCCGAACAAGGAAGCGCGAGTGCCGACGTCGTCTTGCAGAATTATCTCTCAGATTCACGGGCCCGAAAGCTTCGTCGAGAGTATATGCGGGACCAGCTAGCTGCCGCCTTCGAAGAGGATTGACTGAACGCCAGAAGGGTCTCATCCGTGTCCGTTATCGGTGAATGCTTGAGCTCCATATCTCAGTAAATCACAGAATCAGTGAATCAAAGAGTTATTGAGTAATTGATTTTAGGATTCAGTGAATCATAGAGGAGCGCTGAGAATATCTGAATCACTAAATCAATGAATCAGTGAATCAAAGAGATATAGATTCAATGGATTACCTACCACGAGAAGTACAGAGTCACTGATTCAGTAACTGCCAGCAGCAAGCTCCAATCCCCAAGGAATCAACAAGCAAGGATTCCAGAATGCGTTGACTCAATGAATCAGTGATTCTTTGACCTTTCACCAAGTACAACCTATAAGCGCCTGTTAGCAGTTTATACCACAGAATACGGCACTTTAGTATTCCCAGAACGAGTTTAGATGTCTGACGTGGATTTATGAATCACTGAATCAATGATCAAATTATGACCGAACCACCTCGGGGATGGGGCGTCACATCATCAACTGGCATTCCCACGATCGCCTTCGGCAACCAGAAGGGCGGAACGGGAAAGACAACAGCAACGATCAACAGTGCCGCGGCACTGGCCACTCGCGATCACGATGTCCTCGCGATCGATATGGACCCACAGGCCGACATGACGAAAGGCCTTGGACTGGGACCGGGCGACGACAACGATCCCTCAAGCCCAAAAAACGATCTTCCGAATAGGCTCGCAACCGATGACGCAAATCTTCTCGACGTCCTCGTCGACAATCCGCGCACAGACAACACGACGCTGTCAGAAATTATGGTCCATAGCGACGAGTACGAGCACCTGAATTTCGATCTTGTGCCGAGCCACAAGGATATGGGGCTTGCCCGAGATTGGATGGACGACGCAGGTGCTCGGCTGTCGTTGAAACTTGCGCTCGAAGAATTGGTGGACGACGGCTACGATTACGACTTTATTCTGATTGATTGCCCACCGGATCTCTCAGTTCTGACAGATGCGGCGTTTATCGCGGCACAGAACGTCTTCCTGGCTGCGCAAACCCAGGCGACATCCCGTGATGCCCTCGACGACCTCTGGGACCAGCTGGAGTCGATTGAGACCAACCAACAGATCGAGATTGCGATCGTCGGGTTGCTAGCGAACATGTATCGAGACGATGGGCAGTCACAGAAATTCCTTGCCGCTTTTGATGAGTCATACGCATCACTGGCGCCGATATTTAAACTCCCAATGCGCGTAGCAATTCAGCGTGCCTGGGACAATGGGTGTGATATCTTCGAATGGGAGGACGCAAACGACCAACAGGTCGAGCGCGACCTGTTCGAAGAAATTGCGGAAACCATGGAACGAGCCTTCGACAAAACGCAGGTGGAGGTGTAATTATGCCCCGAGGAATGGATGAGCGGTTTGAGAACCCATCAGAAGACCCAGAAGAGGAAGAAGCCGAAGCCGACGAGAAAGACGAGGCGGCAGAAAGAGACGACCGCGAAACACCAGGTGCTCCTACAGAGCAATCAGAACAGCAGGAGGCTACTGCCACAACGGAGGCTGCGACGGGAGAAGCAGCAGACGCTGATGAAGGCCCTCTGAACATCCGAGAAGACTGGGATTCAGCCACGATATACGTTGAACCGGAACAGAGTGAAGACATCGAGGTCACGTTCACGCGGCTCAAAAAGCAGCTGAAGCGGGATGGCATCACCCTGGAAAAGAACAAACACTTCTACCGAGCGATTTTCGAAGTGGCATTTGGAGAGTACCGCGAAGAGACGAAAGAGAAGATTCGCGAACTCGCAGGGGAGGATGCCGATCAGTGAATCAGTGATTCTTTGAGTCATGGATCGAATGGGGGAGACTACTAGAGTATCACCTAGTTCAATCACTGTGAACTACCCCACCCTACTCAGCCGCTGACGCGGCTTCCTTGAGGGTGTCGTCAGAAGCGGAGCTTCTGATTGTTAACCAGAACCGATCAATTCCGTCGCGTACGCCCGACTCAGGCGATCCCGAAACGCGTAGAATATTACTGAGAGTGTTAACCGAACACGGATGATCCCCGCCCTACTCGCTCGCGTTGCTCGCTCATTGAGGACGGGGGCTTAGCGCCTACATTCAGCTAAACCGCGTCTGATTCTAGTTCGCCGTCGTTCACGAAAGATAGAATCAGCAGTGTATCGTCCGCAGCCTTCCTGCTGTCGGGGGGCATGATGTCGGTGTATTTGTCCGCAATTTGTCTTGCGTGCTCGTCTCCTCTCCGTGAATTTGGTCACTGGTGATGATTCTATGACAGAGGTAGCAATAGTGGATCAGATTTCGTCAACCTAAATCAAAAAACGTACTTATAGGTATAGTGCTTAGAGTGGACAGAGATGCTTACGAAGGCCGGACTCGCCGTCATCGACGCGTTGAGCACCGGCCGGGAAGCAACAGCAGCTGATCTCGTGATGGACACTGAGTATTCGCAGACTCATCTCTACGACGTACTCGACAAGTTACTCGAATCGGGGTTGCTCGCCGAACACCGTGGGCCAAACAACCAGCGGGAAGTCTCCCTCACAGACCACCCGGTCGTCGAAGCATACCGGGCCCTTCGATCCGAACTCGGACACGTCGAGTGGCCCGACCTCCTCTCGCCGGCCACACTCCGGGTTTGCTGGTATCTCGACGAGCCCCGACACGTGTCCGCGATCGCCGAGCGACTCGGTATTACCCGGCAAGGTGTCCACAAGGCGCTGTCACCACTCAAGCATCGCGCGATGCTGTCCCCATCGGGCCCGGAGTATGCGTTAAGTGAGGACCTCTCGCCGCTGCTGACGTTCGCTCGTGCAGTCGTCCGGCACGAACACCGGTCGCGCGTCCGAGGACTTGCACCGAGTGCGACCGTCAAATGGTGTGATCCGAAGCGAGCACTCGTCCGCGTACAGACAGCCGAAGATACGGAAGCACTCAAGGCCGCCACCGACTGGCAACTGACCGGGCTTGCTCGGTTTGTGGAGTACGGCCTGCAGTTCTTCCTCGCCGGCGAACCCGCGTTCTGGTATGCGCCCGACGAGGAGCTCACACCTGCCAACGTCGTGTGCCACACGCTCCTCCTTGATAGGGGGTCTCGTCGCGTCAGCTATGCGATGCTCCTTATCGAGACGTTGGATATCGATCAAGAGACGCTGACAGAGACTGCGCAGTGGTACAGTCTGGAGTCGACAGTGGCTGCGATGTATCGGACACTCCACGGAGAGTTCGACACCACAGACGACCTTCCTGCCGCCCTCCCGAGTGAAGCAGAATTCAGGGCGCTCAAAGATCAGTACGGGGTCGCATGACTGTATTCAGTGGTAGCGAGGCGATCAAAGCGTTTCTTAAAGAATTCGACAGTTGGCTGTCGGAGTCCGTGACGGTGTCTCTCCTTGGGGGATCGGCGATGACAGTTCATGGGTTGAAAGACCAAACCGAAGATATCGACCTCGCGCTGGGTGTGGTATCTGAGTTCGAACATGTCGACGCGACGCTCTTCGTTGGCGATGACGACGATTATGACGATGTCTCCGATATCCCGATCGAACGGTTCCACGACGGTTCCGCGTAGACACCCGTTCGAAGACCTCCAAATCGGTGTAGTTGACGAACCGAAAAGCCATGAACTCAGGGTGTCATAGAAGCGTAGTGTTCAGATAAGCTGATTCCATGCGAAAGCGAATGATCTGAGCCACTCGTCAGCAGTTTCTGCTTTGGCGTTGCTAAAACAGTTTGAAAAACTGGTAGTTCGGCGTTTTACCTCACGAAAGACACGTTCGACGCTGTTCCGATTTCCATGTCGTTCGTATCTGAAATCGAGGCCATGTTTGCGACAGGCTCGCTGAAGTGAAGCTGATCCATCTACGAGAACGGTTGCGTCATCCACGTCGTGTTTGTCACGGAGATCAGCGAAAAACCGATCTGCGAGAGCGTTATTTGTCGTCGGCTCAAGCTGTGTGTGAAGCAGATCGTTCGTTTCCGGATCAACCGCAGCGTACAGCCAATATTGTTCGTCATCAAGTCGAATCACAGTCTCATCAACCGCAACGTGATTCGGGCTCCGACCAGATTCCGGCTGTAGATCGGCTTTGTGAACCCAGTTGTGAACGGTGGAGCGCACTCTTTCAACACCGAATACCTCAAGAAACGAAACAGTATTCGAAAGCGATAATCCTGCTAAATGAAGCTGAATACTGAGCTTCATCAACAGCCGCGGTGTTGCCTCTCGCTCCACAAACTCTAAGTTGATCTCGTCTAAACAGCCGTTGAGGCGGTCGTTTTCGGGCATAGATCACTTTGAAAACGCACCGCCTCACCTTTCAATCCTTATCTGAACACCGCGCATAGAAGAGTTGTCACGGTGGTTTTATTTCACAACCTCAGAGCCGAATTAGCCATAAGAATCTGCTTGCATAGACAAGACTCTCGTATCTTATTCACCAACAGATATTTTGTAGCCGTTGTGAGTACCCACAATAATGTCGGAATTTACACTGACCGTTAATGAACATCATTTCAACTATGTCTCTGAAATTAAACCGGAGCGGTCAAATAATGGCGTTGTTGAGGCGCTGACGCCACAGCAAAGGTACCGAGAAGCAAATTCATCATATGTCCACAGGTACGGATGGGGGCCATTTTGTAGATTCTCAATCCCAACCCAATGGACCGGAAAATCCGGTGTCTACGTACTATGTAGCTGCAATGAGATCATGTATGTTGGCGAAACTCAAGACTTAGCGGTTCGGTTCAATCAGGGATATGGGACTATATCTCCACGGAATTGTTTCGATGGGGGGCAGGAAACGAACTGTCGAATAAATACACACATCCGTGACGAAGTGATTGCAGGGAACTCTGTATCCCTATTCTACCGAGATACGGAGAACAGATCAGAACTCGAATCAGAGCTGGTAGAGCACATCAATCCGCCGTGGAATAGGGAGTCCAGCGGAAGCCCCCAAGCGATAAATGGGTCATATCAAGATACTACCGGGTATCAAGGCAAATATCTGCCATTGAAGCAGTACCTACAAACGGTAGACGAGAATCATCTCAAGCTTAGCTTCTCAGAGATCGAGGAAATTCTCGGATTTGGTCTTCCAAAGTCAGCCCACAAATTCGACGCGTGGTGGTCTAATGGCAGCAAACCGCACTCTTATGCGTGGTTAGATTCGGGATGGAAAGTATCTGATTACAGCTTCTCAAATCAGACAGTTCAGTTCATCCGCACTCAACAGTAGACCTCTCCAATCTGAACGTGAGGTGTATACCCTGTACTGAGCGATTCTGGTTCAGGGCGTGGGAAGTCTTCTATGACACCCTCATGAACTAACTATTCAGTGTCCGGCTGCAGGATGCGTATCGTCGTCTCGATCGGTATCAATCGGTTCGTAGCCGTAGTCCATCCCCACAGGAGTAAAGCCAGGAACGTAGCTGAACCGTTTGCCAGGCTCTCCGTAGGAGAACATCGCGGGGAGAGTGCCCCGATCAACACGAGCGTTGTACTGTGGAGGCCATTTGTTGAGTTCAGTCGTCGGCTTGTACACTTGAGGCGCAGGAAGCGCACCCCGTTCAAGATCCCGTAGATCGAGAATTCGAACTTCGAACTGCCGGGCGAGCTCCTCAGCCCGAGGTGTGATCTCGGTTGTATGACAGAGGATCGGCATTGCTCGGCAGGCAAACGCTATCGTACACAGCCGGAAGATCGTCGATGGCGTGATCGTGTCGCTTGTCCAGTCTTTACACTGCGCAACGATCCAATCAGTCGGCTTCTGTTGTTTTGGCTTTCGGCTGGCGACGACATCGACCTCAAGACCGAACAGGTGCTGGCGCGTTTCTGCTCGATACCCCCACCGCATCAACGCGCTCTGGAGTTGATACTCGAGCCATCGCCCATCGCCAACCCCACGCCCAGCCACGTCTGCATAGACAGATCGGTGAGTAGAGAGCCTCTCAAGCTTCGTGGTGTTGTCCGTCGACTCCTCAAAAAGTGCGTCCTGAAGGATGACGATGTGGTCTCGAATCGTTTCGAGTGTTTGCTCGATCGAATACTCTTGTGAGGTGTGGTCGTACCCCTGAATGGAGAGATCCTCAAGCAGCCGATCGAGACGTAATTCGATATGATAGAGTGCCTGAGCAGGGCCATCCCACGTCACCACCTCATAATCGTCTTGGGACGGGGGATGCTCCGTATCCCCAATCTGTCGACGAGTCGTTTTGAGCGCGTACAACGCGAGGAACAACCGCCGCCGTGTGGTGACAGTTTGGACGGTCGTGAGTGTCTCTTCATCTGAGAGAGCGTCCCGGAACGCCTCAGTCGCGTCGATAAGCTTGGTGAGTCCACGATCGAAGCCCGGTGGAAGCGAGAGTGATTGGTCCGTCATTGAGAGAGCGGGCTGGGAGTAAAATCGTGGCGAGTCAGTGCGGTCTCTGAAAGCGGTCGGAGCGTTGGCTGTCCGTGAGTGCGAAGGTGGTGGTAGAACTCGTCTGTCGTCGCAGGATACCACTGTGGGCTGTCGCGCTCGCGGTAGCGGAGCTCGCCGTCGACAGAGACGACCACACCTTGTGTAGTTGTAGCCGTCTTCGCGAACACGAGCGCAGGTGGGTCTGGACGCGCCCAGCTGTCACGGATCCACTCAACCATCGTTTCGAGCGGTGTCGGGTCGACGGGATCAGGGTACCGGGCGGCTGCTGGTGCGCGTATCGCGACGTCCTCGACACGGTCGCTACCACAGGAGCGCCACCCCGTGCCAGTCCACTCGAGTTCACGGCGTGTCCAGGACTCGCCTGTGCTGTCGGGTTCAAACCGGAGGCGACGCGGTGGCGCACTCTGTGGGTTCCATTGAACCAGGCAGGCCCCGTCGTCAGCAAGCGTGACGTCATCGCGACCGCGGTGAGACGCGAACAGTGCGGCGTCGATCTGTGCCCGTGCCCGCCGCAGAGTTGCGAGTGGATCGCCACCCAGCATCGAAACGACGTCGTCACCATCGTTGACAGCCTCGAACAGCCGGTGGAAGTTGGAGTCGATCTCTCTAAGCGTCTCCAGTTCACGCTGGGAGTCAGCCATTAGGCGCCCTCCGAGTCCGGCTTGTAACACGCAGTCTGGAGTCGACGGATGTGTTCGGCAAGCGGTTCGGTCGCGTCCGTAGGAGCGACGGACTTCGATCGGTCATCAAACGCGACTGCGCCGCACTCATCGAGCGTCTCGAGATGCGACTGAGTCAACGAGATGTAGACCGAGGTGCGTTCGTTGCTCCCGATTTTACTGGGGTCGATCGCGTTCTCAATGGCAGCGATTTCGACGGCCAGATCATCAGCCGAAATCTCTCCACGTGACTGTGAGAGTGAGAGCAAGACGCGGCGACGACGGCTGTTCGCGATTGCGTTGAACGCACTGTCTGGATCCATCGGGATGGCAGAAACGGTCGGATCGTCAGTAGCATCGGTCACTCAGATCGCCCCCACGGTGATTGTTTGACCGGTGTTTCGGTGGCGATGGTTCAGCGGGATTGTAGAACTGGACTGTGCAACGCGGTGTGTCTGTGGGCCGGTGTCGAGTGAAGTCCTCTGAAAAGCAGAGTTATCACTCCTGACCCTGTTTTGATTGATTGCTGTCATTGGCCGGCAGCACGATTCCTCCGGCGTCCTAGCGCCGGAGGGTTCCGTTAGGGCTCGTGCGTGAGTTGAAGAGAATCAGTTGTGACTTTTATATGAGTGTCACAAATTTGAAATTGGTTATTTTGCCTTTTGAGCGCTTCTACAGTTGGAATTTGCTTCTGTTCTTAATTGTGTCTTAAATCATACCTCACCTACCACCGGTGGTTAAAAATAATTCTCCTAGAGCATTGAATCTCAGACACAAACGACGAGGGAACCACAACAGCACTAAATTAGAAACAGGTCGGTGTTGCTGGCCTTCGCCCATTCATAGCCGAATAGTTCTCTTGGACGTCAATCCGGGAGTCGTCTGTCGTCGTGATAACGCCGTCTTCGCGTTGCATGAGTCTGACTGTGTAGTTCGTCCCCTTGGGTACACCCGCGACCTCGATGAGCGTGTCGGCGTCCTGCTCTGTGGCCGCGTTCCGGTAGCGGATGTGGAACTCGGATCCATACCGAACGCCCGGTGACTGATCAAGGCCCCACCCGTTTGGCGTCTCCATGAGTCGGTCGTCGAACGCTGGGTGAGCCACGCCGCCGGGACTGTGCTGTCGCATCCAGCGGACGGCCTTATCTCGAAGATCGCTGGCTGAGGTGGTGGATTGGACCTTGGTGTCAAACCCATCCGGGATCATCGCCGCGTCGGCCCCAGAGACGCGACTGTCGTACACTTTCAGGAACGAATACTCGCCGTAGGTGTGGTGGAGTTCGACTCTGCGCTCGGGCCCGATCTCGCTTCGCCAGACCTCACGCGAGAGGGAGGCGTGGGGGTCGTACTTCCAGCCGTTGAGTTTCATCGGCACACCGGGACAGAAGTCCCACCCTCCATCGAACGGTGTCTCTGTGCGGGGGACGATATCGATTCCGCCCGGCTCCCACGCGAGATACGGGTCGTCGGCGTCTTCCGTCGACTGCTCGAAGTAGAACTGCTTGAGGTGGGCACTCCCTTGTGTGTGCCACCGGCCTTGGAGTATCCGGAGCAACTCTGAGGTCTCCATGGTCGTCGTCGTCCACTCGTACCGCTCTGGCCGGTGGAGCACGACGTCGAACACGTTCTCCGTATCGTGAGCTGCCCAGATGGCGTAGTCCCAGCTCCAGCCGGACGGATGTCCGGTTGGTCCGTTGCCGTCAGTTGCGTGAAGGACGGCTTCGGAGTCGTAGAGTGGCTCGATATGCTCGCGTTCGGGCTGGCTCTCGTGCCACGGCTTCTCGGTCGTAGCTTGTCCGAAACTCCCCAGTCCGACTTGGTCCTCGAACAGGGTATCGAGAGTGATGCTGTTCGCGAAGTCCTCGTGAGCGTCGATCGCGACCGTCTGTCGGGTCACCGGGGGGTTCTCGCCCGGCACGTCCCGTGGCTCGCCGATGCCGGCTTTGAGCCGGTCGATCGCGTCCTGTTTGGAGTCTGCCTCCCAGTACTGTGCGTCGACGAATCGGGCTCTGAGGATCGCCCAACAGTCGTCTGCGAACGGCGGCCGGATCGAGATTGTCCACGATGAGCTCATTTGGTTAGTCGACTGGTCGGCGCATCAACCAGGCTGCCCTGTCGAACATGTCTTCGCGACTCCCACGGGTCTGTTCGCTGTCCGGCTTCATCAAGACGTACGAGCCGTCGGGGATTGCTTCTTTAATGACACGAAGCGTTCCCGCTGTCGGGTGAGTCCAGATGGCGACTTCTCGCCGGGGGACCTCCGGTGTGCCGCATCCACCGACGGTGTGTTTGGCCACCTCCCAGAGCCCCGGCGGCTCGCCGTTGAGTGGGTCGAAGTGGTCCCAGTCTCCGGGGTACGGTCCGCCGCGGCCGTATTGCGTGGATTTGGTTGCGGACATGATCTACTCGTCGGCCTCGCGAATCCCCCACGGATCGTCGTGGACCCGCACCTCGTACTCAGTGAGGTCCTCTCGGAGGTAGTTTCTCGGGTAGTACGTGTAGCGTTCGTCGTCGAGGACCCAGACGACGACGCCGTGTTCGTACAGCTCCAGTACGTACCGGAATTCGACGGCAGTGTTTTCGCCCACCGTGTTCTGTCGCTCGATCACGTCGCCAACGTTGAACGAGATTTCCGTCTCGTCGTTAGCCGCCTCATATTGGCTGTTTCGGACGGTCCCCGTCTTGGGAAGTTCGTTCTCGTCGTACGCTTCTCGCAGGTGTTCGGCTTCGATGGTGTTTTGCATCATTTCTGTTTGGATCTTCTTCTCCGCTGCTTTTCTTCGGGAGTTACAAACTCTCTCTTTTGAGTGGGACGCTACTTTGCGGTGGCTGCCGAGTCTGTCGTTTGGGAGTTGAACGACTGGTTTTCGTGGAGGTGGACGTTGATCAGCTCTTCGAGCGAGCGAAGCGCCACCGCCTCGAGAATCGAGTCGGCGTACTCCGACTCTTGGTACTGTCGGTACGTCTCGAACTCGTCGGCACACAATGTGTGGATGTCCCGAATGTCTCGCAGCACGTCGAGCGTGTCGTGATCGCCTCTGTCCAAACCCATCAGCAGCCAGTTCTGGTGGGCAATTTCGTGGGCTGCGTCGACGCGCGTGAGATTTTCATCGGACTCGTAGTAGTTGGTCGCTTCATCCAAAACATCCTCCAGGTAGGCAGGTATCGATTCCATCCTTCACCATCTTCTGGGGGGTACAAACTCTCCTACGAGAAGGTGGACTGCTGGTCTGCCGACCCGACTGTGTCGGCCGGTCTCGGTCCGAGCGTTGGAATACTCGACTCGCTGAGTGCGGCCTCCAACTGGTCGCTGTCGATGAGATCGCTTGTGAGCAGGCTCAACTCGCCAGCGAGTTGGACCAACGGACACGTGTCGTCGGTGAGGTTCTCCGAGCCCTTCGCCGAAAGGTACGACGTTGTCTCGGGCGGGGAGCGCGGTTGTGCGTCCTTCGGGAGCGTGACGGAGTTAATCGTCCCGCTGAAGTTCCGGATCAGTCGGACGAGGCCCGTATTCACACGGGGGGGGTGGATGTTGACGTTGACGCCGCCCTCGAGAGCAGACTCGACAGTCGTGAGAATCTCCTTGAGGTGGTCATAGCTCTGTGTCCGCGGCGAGAGCCCTCGAATTGCGAAGTCCGTCGGATTGTTGATCGCTTGAACGCCAGTACCGGTCTCTGTCTGGTACAGCAGGTGCTCGATACACGCTCCAGTCATCTCGAACGGTGGAACTACCGGGATGATGAGCGTTGGTTCGGTCTTGAAGTCGTAGTTCGCGTACAGCCGGACGGCGTCTGCGATCGCGTCTCTTGAACTACCGGTGTAGCTCACGGGGAGGACTTCGTCAACGTGGACTTCATTGGCCACCTCGAACAATTCGATTGGGAAGTTGCTTCCCGGTGGGCGGTTGTCGACGAGCCGCACGTTCTGTGTCCGCCGGAGCGTTCTGGCGACTCCTTTCGGGTTCGTACACGCCTCTTCGAAGCTGACAGTGCGGTACGGCCAGAAGTCCCCACCGATGTCCGAGACGAATCTGTTCTCGTCGAGTCTCGGGACGAAGACGTCGATATCCGAACGCGACGCGATACGGGTTCGGTCGCCGTCGTCTGCGATGTGTTGAGTGAGTCTGTTCATTGGAACTGGTGTGGGTCACTGGACAAGCGATTCGTCGATGGACGCTGCCCAGAAGCCGGGATTGATCCCGTACTCCTCGCCTTCGACAGTGATCTTCTGGGGAAGGGCACTGACTTCGAACGTGGAACCGACTCGCGCGGTGACCATCCATGTCAATTTGTCCGCCACAGCAGCATCGAGAAATACCGAATCTCCCTCTGTGGTGAAGAACTTCGCTGGGACGCCCCAGTATTCGTCTGTCTCGCTGTCGACGTGCTTGTCGAACAGGTGGGCGTCGAGGATGCCTTCGATCCGACCTTCTGTCTGGACTCTCGTGACTTTCTCTTCTTTGAGCTCCATTTCACCTTTCTCGGTGGATATAAACTTCTCAAGCGGTTCCGAATCCGGTGTGTTGCGGGCCACTCCCGCCAAGCGTCTCTTGGCTAAGGTGGTCGGAGAGTTTGTCCCGGAAGGCCTCGAGCAACTCTGTGTCGATCTGGTCGTCGCTGCTGGAGGCGACTAGCTGATCGAACGAGTTGTGTCGTTCTTTGAGCAACTCCCACTCGAACTCTGGATTGGCTTCGAGGATGTTCTTCTCGAGCCGTTTGTGGTACTTCTCGAACTGGTCCCACCGAACCCGCACGTCCTCGTCGCTCGTCATCGTCGGTGAAAGCATCCGAGCGATGTCCATCAACTCTGCCGACATGAGTTGAGCACAGGTACTGGCGCTGTCGGTCCCCTGGGCAGTCCCGACGTAGATCGGAATGCGTGACGTCCCGGCGATGCGGCCGGAAGTTGCGTGGTGTTGTGGTGTGGAAAAGTCGACCGACTGGAGCAACGCCGGATCTTCTCGCAGAGCCTCGATGAGGACGCGAGAGGAGCCCACGCCGAAAGCGTGAACGTACGGTTCGTAGCCCGCAACCTCGCGGAACCCTCGAATACACGCGACCTGCTCGTGTGGTGTAAGATTCTTCATGCCGCCGAGCGCGAAGTGGCCCCGTTTCGCCTGTCGGGGGTAGTGTTCGGCGAGATACGCATAGTGGAGCGCGTGGTTCGGTTGGAGGGGGACGATCACCGTTGCTGGGAACGTGGTTTCATCGACGTAGTCGAGGAAGGCTTCGACCTTCTCGGCGGTCTCTTCGATCGCCGTCCGCATCGCCACGTTCGGCGTGTTCACGGTGTCGTTCGGAATAATGTAGCCGGCCCGTCGTTCGTAGGCGGCGTCGACGAGTTCCTTGATCTCCGGTCCCGAAAGCGAGGCGTCTCGCGACGGCTCGCTCCGTGACGTGTTTTCGCCCACAAAATCGCCCAGCGTGGCGTTGATCGGGGCGTCGGTGTTCGATTCTGCCTCTTGGAAGCCGGAGTCGATAATGTACTTCGAGGAGCTGCGCCGAACGGTGGGGATCGACTCGTCGAACGGTTGGAGCCGACACGGCCAGAACATCCGACCGTTACCTCCCGAGAGGTAGATGTCGACGACGGCACTCCGATTCGCCAAGATCCGTTGTTTCACATCTTCTTGCATGACTCTAATCTCTCTCACCCGGAGTCTAGAAACACTCTCAGGCCGTCTGCGGGGCGGCGCGAGCCTGCGGCTGCTGGATTCGCTCGTGGTCTTCGATCAGCGTCTCGATATCAGTTTTCAGGCTCCAGGTGAGACAGCGGGACATCGTGTCGTACCCGGTGGCGAACTTTCGCGGCCACTGGAAGTCGTGGAGCATCGACTTGACCTCCTCCGGGAACTGTGGAGTCGATATCGAGACGGTGATGATGCCGTCGGCGTCGATATCGAGAGTCGCGCCACCGATATCGCAGTCGATTGTTTCGAGACGGTTGCTGAGCGTTGTGAGTGCCGCCTCCTTCCGCTTGATCGCGTTTCGTTCTTCTCGATACTGCTGGGCGAGCGCCTCCGCCTCGTCGAAATACAGTTCGGTGTCGGTGCTGCTGGTCGTCGGTGTGTTGTCGGAATTCATGGTGTTGGTGGTGTCGTTGTTCGCCCAATTCCTCTGTGTGAGTTCTACGACGCTTCTGGGAGTTCAACATCCACGACGAACCCGTACTCAGTCGCTTCGCCGTCGATCAGGACCGCAAACTGGTCTTCGATCCAGTCTTCCATGTCCACGTCGGGCGGCACATCGAGGTCTCGTCGCGAAGCGACCCATTCGCCCACGTTGTCCATCCACCACCG
Source organism: Halorubrum sp. SD690R (assembly GCF_005435035.1). NCBI lineage: Archaea > Methanobacteriati > Methanobacteriota > Halobacteria > Halobacteriales > Haloferacaceae > Halorubrum > Halorubrum sp. SD690R. The sequence goes on from NZ_SGTV01000016.1 coordinate 45,466, forward strand.
GACCAACGTCGTGTCCTCCATTTCCTGGAGTTCGGAGATGTAGTGGCTCAACTCGCTGGTTGTGAACGAATTCGCCATCTCCAACTCCAACTTCCACCGGGCGATGTCGCGTTGGATGTGCCGGCGCTGGGTGATGTCCAGTCCGCCCTCCGGAATTAACTTTGAGTACATCTCTTCACGTTTCTCGGAGGCTACAAACTATCACTCGATTTCGAAACGATTTTTATTTCATCCGATATACACTATACTGTCAGAGGCCGCGATGACGGGCTTGTCCCGTTTCTTGGCTCTCTCAGAACAAGGTCGCTTGCGTCTCCGTTGGTTCACAAAACACATCTGGATCTGGCGCGTACAGATGCTGGCTCGTTAAGACCACCGGACCGTCGATCGATTGTTTGACCTGCCGCTCGCTCGAACCCCTGTCCCCGTAGGTTCGGTCGCGACGGATCGCTTTGAGGTACTTCGTTTCGATATCTTCGACCGGTCGGCGTTCGAGCACGTCTCTGTGGGTGCTGTTCACGAAGGCGGCGATGGCCGCCTGTTGTTGCTCTGTGAGCTCGTCGATACTCAAGTTCGGTTCGGTGAACACGACATTGTTGCTCCCCGACTCGCGCCACGCTTTTGCTTGCGGCGGATAGTCCCAGAGTTCGATCGCCGTCCCGTCTGCGAATATCGTTGCGTACGCCGCGCTGTGGAGGTGGATGTTCTCGCTACACACTTCACAGACGACGGCGTTGAGCCCGATCAGTCTCGAATCGACCGGTTCGTGCCCACAGAACGGACAGGTGCTACTGCTGTGGAGGATGTCTTTCAGTTCGGTGTTCATACGACGGCGCTGGGTTCTTCTGCCAGCTCGTCTTCGTAAACCGACTCAGTCGCCTCGAAGAGGTCGTCCCACTCTGGCGTGTTCGAGCAGATCGATCCGAGTTGGGCTCTGAGTTGGGCCGTCGTCTGGACGGGCTCGACGAACGGGACGTACTCGTACGTCCAGACACTCGTGTTGTCCGTGGAGATCCACGTACTGTGCTTACCGCTAGCGATTGCGTCGGCCTCGGTCGCGACGATGGGAACGCCCCCAATCGTCTCGCTGGTCGCATACCGGTCGACCCGCTCCTCGTAGAACCGGCGATCGCCGAAGTCGAGAAAGACGATACCGGAAGGCGAAAGCGAACACACCCGTCCGGTGCCGCCTGCGGCGAGCTCGAACAGGTCGTGGTTGCCTTCGAACCACGAGACTGGCTCTTCGAACAGCGGGACGAGCGCCGGCTCGACGGGGTAGCCGTCAATCTCGATGCCCTCGCTGAACTGCGTGCTCGCGACCTCGAGCGGTTCGATCAGCCCGACGCCGTCGCCGACTAGCGTGACGACCTCGCCGTCGACTTCGGTGATGAAGACGTTGTCGCGACCGTGTTCGCTTGCGAGTTGGCTGTGTCGGTTTTCGATGTATCGAGAGTACTGGTTCTCTTCGGTGTCTATGAACGCCATCTTTCACCTCAAACGGGAGCTAGAAACCCTCTACCGGTTGCCAACAGCGACGTCGATGTTGGCGTCACCAAACGCCGACCCGAAGATGCCGTTCAAAATTCGCATTCCGATCTCGACTGTCCGGTGGGGATCGATTGCCCCTTCGCCTTTGTCGTAGATTTTCCACTCGTCTGGGCCGTCCCCGCTTAAAAACCGCATCCCGAGGTCGTTGGCGAGATACTTCAGTCGGTCAAGTTGCTCTGTATCGAGGTCGGCGAGATGGTGGATGTTCCGCCGTTCCTCGAGGTTGTTCTGGTGTGACCGCCCGTGGAACACGGTGTAGGCCACGCTGCCGTCGGCGGTGGCGGTGAGTTTCATATCCTCACTTGAGGCCATCGCCATCTCGTTGAACTCTTCGACCATCGTCCAATTGCGCGAACCTTCGTACGCTTCGACGGATGTGTCGATATCGTCGTGAAACGCCGACTCGGACTCGGCGTCAGAATCGACGTATTCAGAGACGATCTCCGAGAGGTCCCATTCGAGGATCATCTCGGTGAGTGTTTCGCCGTCGACGATCCGGAGGTTATGCTCGGCCGCCTTCTTTCTGGCGGGCGCGGTCAGACTGCTTGTCGTCACGAGTGCGACGACATCGGCGTCGACGTCACGATCCGGGCTCTTATCCAAGTAGAGACTGCTGTACTGCTGGACATCCTCAACCCCGACCTTGTTGCTTCTGGCGTACCGCTTGGCTTGGATGAACTGCTTTTGGGCAAAGGGGAGGTCCTTTCTGGCGATCACGTCGATGCCACCGTCTCTGGACGGGCTTGTGACGGTGGTGTCCCACCCTCTGTATTCCCAGATATCGGCGATCAACTTCTCGAATGCGTATGAATCAAGCGCCCGTAATTGCGTGAGGAGTTCGTCGCGTGAGACATTCATCGTGTGTGGAGATGCGACAGGGGTGTTTTAGCCCTTTCTTGTAGGTAGTGGGCGATTGGGGTTTCGACAGCTCAATAACTGCCATCTTCTCTTCCGAAAACAGCCAGTAGTACTAGTTAATAGCACTACACAATCAAAAATACCACACGGCTGGGGACCCGGCTGTCAGTCGTGGCTGGGACACCCTGAACAGTCGTGGATCCTGATTCGCTCCGGGAGCCCGACGCAGCCACACAGCGGGCACTCAACCAGCGGTGTCGGTGGGAGATCGCGACAGTGCCGTAATGCTGCCTCCAGATGATCACGGACTGCCGCCGACTCACACCGCGTCAGTGCCTGGGCGAGATGCATCTCGAGTGCTTCCCGAGCTGTCGCTCCGTCGTCGGGGACCTCATCCCCAGTCATTGTGGTCCTCGGAGCGAGACCATGGACTGATCGGGCTGTCGATGCGTGCGGTTGGCTATGCGTCGCCACTGGTGGGTTGGGGTTAGCAGGTACACAAGAGATCCGAGGTGAGCCAGGCTGGCCTCACCATGTCATCATGGCGGCCGCGCCAGTTACTCTCACCTCACTTCAGTCGGGAGCTATAAACAATCACTCGCGATTTCGAATTTCCTTCGCTTTCGTATATGCCGCATACCAATCAACATCGTGCTGTTCACACAGATCGATGAAACAGTCAGACGCCGACAATCGTCGCTCAAGCGGATTTTCCAATTGGTCGCTCACTTGCGTCGACCGAGCCGAGATCTCTTCGTCACGTATCGCAGCGAACGCTCCAAGTGCCATCGCGGAGAGACCGCCATACTGGTTAAACCGTCGACCACTATGCGAGCAAACGAACACAACTGCCTCGCGGCGTTCATAAACGGATACTGGGAGCGCCCCTGCAAGTGCCTGTGTGACGGCGATTTTATCTTTGTATGTGCGACGACCATGTCGATCGGCGTCCCACTGGTGGTGATACCGCCAGAGACGGGCGTAGTACGCTTCGGCACGCTCGCCTCGCCGGCCGTATTGGTCGGCCGTGCCAGCATCGCGGGCAAACAGATCGGTCTTTGCTCCTTTTCGGTACTGGGCTGTCCTATCAACAGCGATCTTCGACGTAGGCGAATACGAAGGCCGGACCTTGGTAAACACCACATCGCCTTCATCAGACTGCGTGAGTTCTGCGATGGGATGGATCATCCGCTATTCACTCACTCCAATCGGTGGATACAAACAGTCTCTCACGGAGGGCCAACCACACCAACTCTCATTACAGCGAACGGAACCCACGACAATAGAATCTACTGCGCACAAGCAACTTAAAGAAAAGTTGTGATTTGCTGAAACGTCAACAGCAGGGCAAGCGGGTAGCCGTCCTGAATAAGATGTTGTCAGAATTATATTTCTCTAGAGGAAAACAGAATTTCTGGCCTGAGCGATTGGAAATAGAAAGCCATCATCTGCGGTGGATTTCATTGAGCCGAGCCTAATTGGCAGAATGGTACCATAACTCCAGACTATTGATTAGCAGCATCCTCAAACGCCTCAGCAAGCCGGTCATACATTGCGTCTCGAAGATACTCACGGCGCTTCTCTTCGGATAGATAGTTCCGAAACACGACCATTGGGTCACTGCTCCCCTGTTCATGAGCGACACTCTGGAGGCGCTCGATCACAATCTCAACGGCGTCAGCGTACGCGCTGTACCAGAACCGGCGTCCCATTTTCGAGGCCGGGAGCTCACCGCGAACACGCACATCTGCACGCGTAGCGATCGACTTGAACCGGCGATTGAGTGTCTCTCCTGTCACGTGCTCACGGCGAACATCCGGTGAGGGGAACAGATATCCATCCCACCCCTGGCGATCCGACAGCTGTGCGATCCGGTCCGCAAGGACATCTTGGCCGTAGATCAACGCCACTGTTCCGGGGCCATTCTTCCTCGTGTCGAACGAGAGGTACGGTGACTCAGTCTGAAGTTCAACATTCTCGACGTGGAGGGTTGCTAATTCACTCCGTCGTAGGCCCCAGGCACACAGCCCCAAGACGATCAGTTGCTCTTCGATGTTCTCAGTCGCACCCGCAAGAGCAGGGTTGTCGCGTTTGGCGACATCCCATTCGTGGTCGTAACGGACGGGATTGAACGCGCCGTAGCCGCGATCGACAAGCCAGCCGTAGAGATCGTCGATGTCAGACCGGTACTGGCGCTTCGAATCATTGCTTTCGAGTTCGCCATCAAGGACATCGAAGACGGCTGTGACGCGCTGAATCTCTTCGGGCTGGTCAGCGACATCGGTGATACGAGAGACGATTGCGGACGTCCCGTGGATCTCTTCGTAGTGGCGGAGGAACTGACCGAGTCGTGAGCGCTTTGACTGGAGGGTGGTCTCCGCAGCTGACCCCCGTTGTTGTGACCGAAAGTACTGTTCGAGGTACTCGATCATCTGCTCGTTATCGATTGGCCACGATGGAGTCTCCGATGAGGTGTCGTCTCCAAGTCCAACAGTCTGCTCGTTGGGAAAGCGATGTGAGAATCAGTCAATTCAGATGACGCCGCCAATAATGAGGAGACCGATGAGAGTCAACAGCGTCGCGACCAGGCTCCCCCCGGCCAGCCACTTGTTCTCCATCGCTTTCTCGTGGAGCGGCATATCAGCGTACTCCTCGCGGAACGTCTCGAGGTTCTGGTCGTCGTAGAAGTACTTCGTCTTCAGTGTGAACCGCTCGGTGACTGCACACCCCGTACAGACCGGCTCGCCTTCCAGGCGCTCCGTTTTGGTGTGGCTGGAGCAGGCGATCGCCCCGCAGTTCGGACAGTACGTGTACGTCTCGTCGACGCCGCTCGTGTCACAGTGGACGCATCGATGGATACCGTCCTCGACGGTCACTCGTGACGGGCCCGCTGCGTAGTACTCGTAGGAGTAGGTGTACTCTTGGATGTCGGTGGTCTGTCGAACTTCGGGGAGGTACACTGGTTCGATCGACTGGACGGAGATGTCCGAGAGATTCGGTTCACATGTTTTGTTGTAGGTGACGTTGTTGTCGCCGGTGTAGGTGACCGTCGTCGTGTGGTGCTGCTGGAGCCGCTCGACGGCCCACCCCTTGTACTCCGTTTGAGTCTGGCCGAAGCGGTGCTCCTCGACGCCGTCGAACACCTCTCCGAACTGTTCCGAGTCAAGTTCGACCGTCGCTTGGAGGTTCTCGGTGACCAGCGTCGCGACGTCCTCGTCGACGACCTGCGGCTGCCCGCGTTCGGCGTGGGCAACGAATCGCGTCCGGTCGTTGATCCGGTGGATGACGCCCACCGACGTCTCGAAGACGGCGTTCGTGTCCGCGGTGACCGCGACCACCGGGCGGAACGTCACCGATGAGTGGGATTCTGGGAGGTCGGCGGCCTCGATGTTCTCGATGTCGCGGAACGCCTCCGTGACTGGCGCGTCGACGTCGCCGGCCGGATCGTACGGGCGGAGCGTTTCGTCACAGAGGATTTCGATGCGCCCGTTGTAGAGGTCGAGGCCGATCTCGTCGGCGATCTCTCGGAGGTCCTCGCCGTCGAGCAGTTCAATTGGATGGGGGTCGTCGTTCTGCTGAAGGCGGTCGGCGTACTCTTGAGCCGGGTTCGTGAATCGGCCAGTCGTGACGACCATCCCGCGTTTCGGGCCGTCGAAGTCGAAGGTCGCGATCGCCGAGTGGAGCTTCTGGACGACGGGTCGCCCGACGGTGTCCGTATGCTTACACTCGACGACGATCGCGCGGCGCTGTCCGTCGACGACCTCTTCCATGAGGACATCGCGGCCCTCGTCAGCCGTCTTCTCAGCCTGGCGGACGTTTTCGTAGCCGAGGTTCCGGAAGACATCCTCCATCACGTCTTCGAACTCGAACCCCGAGAGGTCGTCCAGTACAGCCATCCGAATATACTGGAGAGTACGTAGCAACTGCCAAATACGTTGTCGAACGCAGCCCGTCCTGTTTTTGAGCCCCCCGAGAGGGGTGCGGGGGTGATCGAACGAGCCTCCCGCGAACCAACCAATGAGTGGAATCAGCGACCCACGATCGCATGTACAGTCACGGACCTCGGCTGATCCCGATGTCATCTACGTCGGTTACCGCCGTCGAGGCACCGCCATCGTCGAGAAGCAATCGGATCAAGAACAACTCACGCCAGAGCGGAGTCTCAAGCTGGCGAATCACAGTCCTTCGGGATTCGAATGGGGATACTGTGGCAGCGGACCGGCCCAACTCGCACCCGCTCTTCTGCTCGATTACACGGGCGATGAGGCGTTCGCCCTCGATCACTACCAAGAGTTCAAAACCGAGGTCGTGAGCCAGCTCGAATGTACAGGTCCCAACGGATGCTGGCGGCTCACCAGCAGCGACATCGACGCAGTTCTTCACGAAACGCCTGACGAGTCGGTCGCACCAACCATCTAAACAGCAATCACCGAGAGCAACCTATGTCAGAACAGACCCAGCCATCTCGTTCGAATGACGAACCGACCGGATCCAGTGAGCAGCCGTCACGAACGGAGTACGTCGAACGGAGTGACGTCGGCGTCTCCATTACCGTGAAACTCACTCGCGGAACTGGCACCCGTGATCAGGACAAAATCGTCGCGAAAGCGAAAGGCAAGACCCTCGAAGACGCCCGCGAGGACATGGAAATACTCAGAGCGTACATCCACGACCTCGTTGAGGACACTCGCCAGATCCAGCCAGCAACTCCACACAAAGAGTAATACTTTTGTCTGTTACACAAGTTTGTGTAGATATAGAATGTATGAAATGTGCGGTGAGAAGGAATTCAAGGTCCTCCTCGCGCTCGACCCAGGCGATTCCATCTCCGGCGTCGCGCGGAAGATCGACGAGAACCGGGAGACGATTCGGCGCGTCGTGAACCGTCTCGAGGAGGCCGGCTACGTCGCGTATGATGATGGTCTCCAGTTCCTTGATCAGACGATTCGGGATGTCGGGCTCGAGTTCCTGGTCGCAGCAGCAGCTACCTCACCGCCGTCAATCCCGGAGGCGTACGTCCTTCCGCAGTTCGCCGGCATGGACTACACATTCACCGCTATCGATGCAGTCTACGTCTGGACTCGCGGTGGCTATCAGGTCGCTCGCGAGCCGGGTGACTATCCGCTGTTCATCGCCGTCCACGAGTCCGATTTTGACGCCTGGACGGCGTTCTTCGACCGATTTGGGATCCCGACTGCGGAGGAACGCCAGCCTGCCGACGAATTCGACGGTGCCATCCAGATCGTTCTCGAGCCTCGTTCAGAAATCGAGGCCGAGATGGTCGATGGACGACCCGTCATCCCGCTGCAAGAAACCGTGGCGTTCGCAAACGAATACTACGCAACCTTCGAGTCCGCACTCGACATGCTCGGTCGGATGTACGACGATGTCGATACAGATGCGAACTATCGTATGGAGCCTGCCTGAGCATGAGCCAAGAAGACCGCAGTGAGGCACTCATCCAAGTACTCGAAGAACTGGAACAGTCCAACATCGGATTCGTCCTCGTTGGTGGGTACGCGATCAGTCAGTTCGAACCGCGGTTCTCGACCGACCTAGATCTCGTCATCGCCCCGGATGACTACGACGACGTCGTGGCATTCCTCGAAGCACGCCGTTTCGAACGGACGGCCGAGCTCGAAGTTCCACCGGAAGAGACCATCTATAATCGGGAAATCGACGTCTTTGAACGGACCGAAGGACTCCCCCACCCGGTCGGCGTCGACATTCTCGTGAATGGGCTTGGCTGTCGGCAAACCGAGGCGGAATGGTCGTTCGACTATCTACGTGACCACAGTACTGAAACGATGATTTCGGGCGGGACCCGGTCGACGACCGCACAAGCAGCTGATGGAGAAATCCTCGTCGCCGCGAAACTCCATAGCGGCCGGAAGACGGATCTTGTTGATGTCCTCGCTGCTATCCCAGCGATCGACCTCGATGGCGTCGAGTCGCATCTCCACCGCGGCGATGCTGATGCCCTCCGGTCGCAGCTCAGTGAGGCCCAAGCCTTCATCGAAGAAGGTGGGCTGGATCACCGATTCAAGAGCATGTTCGGCCAATCGTCGGCATCAGCCGACGACATCGAGACGCTCCTCGAATTCCTCAAACGACAGCAGAAGTCAGTGACCCACGACTGAAGTCCTGTCTCTTACCCACAAATCGAGTCGTTGTTGCGGTCAATAAATCCGACCGAAGCCTCGATATCTACAGGCTTAACACTTCTATGGGACGATTTTTGCTGATCTCACTTACCACATTCAGCAACCCCCCCACTGTCGATATCACCGCCCGAATCACTCCTTACCTCGATCTTCCGAGAATAGATTGGGCTCGACAGCGTCTGAAACGTCTGTTTGGGACTCAGTGAACTTGTGGGTAAGAGACAGGACTGAAGTCGTGGGCTTGTCAGTGAACTCCCCTTCTCCCGTCGATTTAACGGAGGCGTGAAAATCGCCGTTCAGGTTCAACGTCCCTGACGTTAGCGCACACTGACAGGGTGCGCCTCCACCCGAAGACTTCTGCCCCGAGTGGAGTTTCTTGAGAAGTTTGCGAGCGATGTTCTTGCTCGCGTTGTAGTCCGCGTTCAGTTCGTACTCGCACTTCTGACACACGAACTGGTGTTTCGACCGTCGATTCGATTCGTGCGGCTCTGTTGAAATCCTTAGAAAGTGATATTTTCTGTCTCCCCTGCGGTCAGTACAGTGTACATATTTCGCACTCTGGTCAGTAGTGTATTGATACGGGGTTCGTTACAATTACAGCAGTTTCAGACGGGATTTGTTGTAGTGAAGCAGGGGATAGTACACTTGGATGATGGCCAGCCACTAGGTCCTGTTATTAAGTCCTATTTCTGAATTCGCAGGCTTCATCGACCGACTGTTTCAGCTAAGAATCTATCTGAAGAATGAGATTTTAACAGAGCCAAACTATAGCAACAGTTCGATGACACCCCCTAAAGAGACGTAGGAGGTGGGTACACTAAGGCGCTCGTGCGTGAACACGGAGCTATGCATCAGTTCGGCTCGCTTCCGTCGCTTGCGGCGGTTGCTGACAGCGTGCTCACGGGCCATCTTTGGCTTACCGAATATCTTGCTGGCGGCCACCTGCGCTTTCGGATGCAGCCGTCCGGCTTACTACAGTTCGGCGACCGAACCACGGTGTATGACGATCCGGAGGCGCTTCCACCACAGTACCGCCTCGCCGTCCGCTCCGTCCGCGAGCAGTTCGATCGGGAGGCGTTTCGTACGGCCGACATTGACCCGTCCGCTGTTGTCTTTCATGGTGTCGCAACGTTTACCACCGGTTTCGCCTACGATTGGGATCGGCTTCCCCCGTTTGTGGGCCACGATGTGTGGGTTAGCGACGCCGAGCAGTACCGGCCCCCAGATGCTGTCGACACAATCTTCGAAACACTCGGGCTCGAAGCTGTCAACACCATCGCCCGGGAGCGACGTGCTCGCGATTTTGATCCGACGACCTACACAGTCCCGCCATCTGCGTGGGGTGACAGGACCGCTGCGGGTGTCGTTGTCCGCAACAAGACGACCGGTCGGGGCGTTATCTGGCCTGACACTCCCCCGACCGGTAACGTCCCGCATGAGACAGAGCTTGAGACGCTTGTCACAGAGTTCGTAACACCAGCGTGTCTCGATCGGATCGCAGCCACAATTGCTCCCCCAGTGACAGTTGAACAGTTGACCACACGTGTTCACGAGCACCTCTGGCATGAGGTGTTTGGCTCTGTCATCGAGGTTGAGCCCCCGGTCGCCCTTGACGTGATCCGGCAGGAGTGTCGGACGTATCTGGCGGCCGACTGACCACAATCCTATACGAGCTTCCGGCTAGCAGGTTGTCAGCGACGGGGATGTACTCACGAGGCTCTGTTGACATCCTTCGACGCTGATATCCCAAGCCGCGTGCTGAATATAGAGGCTGTAGTCAGCACGGGAACTACGTTATTTTCTCCACCTAGATCCTGAACCAACCGAGAGAATGTGCCTGCTTACTGAGCGAGATCTGGCTGTATCAGTATTGTCAATGAATCTGCGTCGCGGCCAACTGGTTCAACTCGGAATCCATGAGCGTCAACGATGTACCGAATATCACTCGGCACAAGGTCGATGTCCCCAGCATCGTATATCTGTGGAAGAAATCGACGCCAACCAGAGGGTTTCTCAAGGCAGTCTTCTTGATCAAGTGGAACTACTCCGCTAGCCTCCTTATCGTAACCCTCGTCCCGAGTAATCGTACTATATCCGCGCTCGTGGAGCGAATTAAGTAGAACTCGAAAGCCATCGGCCATCGTCTCACCTAAGCATCACTAAAAGAATAAGTGCTTCCATGGCCGGTATCCGCGTTACCCCTGTACTGAGCGATTGGGCTTAAAAGGCTCTGTTGAAATCCTATTCTTCAGACATATTCTCGTCTGAAACGGGCAGTCGCTGAAGAGTGCGTATCGAACACCGACGGTTCTGCCATTTCAGGGAGATGTCTCGCCAGCCGTGCGAGATACAAAGCGCGGATCGGTCAAGGCTACCGGCACCGTTTGCTTGGCGGCCCGGACACCAACGGTTACCTCACGGTGTTTCTCAAGCTGAAAACACAGCGCACCATCTTAGCCACTACGGACTTGATATCCAAGCGTCAACGATGACGTCTCGGAATCCCTCAGGTGGAATATCGACCACCAAGCGGCGTCTTCTGGCGGCAGGCGGATCAGCAATCATAACAGCAGTGGCCGGATGTTCGGCTATCGGTGAACTAGCCGGCGAGTTAATTCTCGGAGAGGTCAACGTCTTCAACGAAACCGACCAGCAGATCAGCGGATCGATTAAAATCATCAGTCCTGACGGCGACACCGCTCTCAAGAAGACGTTCGAGTTGGTGCCACCCGAGGATTCGGAAGCGGGTGATGATGCGAAGAACTCCGGGATAGCATACAATGATGTCTGGACCGATGCGGGGGAGTACGAGGTCAGCATCGAACTCACGAACACGGATATTGAAGACACCACGAGTACGGAAGAGATGGTCAACATAGCAGACACCGGCGCGGAGATGCTCGGCGTTACGCTCGGTCCCGATGGCCGAGACGAGGCGATCCTCCTCCGCGCTGGTGAGGACGCCGCAGATATTTCTGACCCCGCCGATGTCTCCACACAGGATAGCTGACTGGCATCGTCGCTGTGAAGATGATGCACTGGGTGGCCTCGTGAGAACTTTGCTACGAAACTGATTCAGCGGAACGTGTATTGAACCGATGAATCTTTTGTGATGACTACAACCTCTGTATCTTGCACGCCGCTACTGACATATTGTGGAGAGATCGGCGTCCGAGATCGGTACGTGAGTCCCCTGTACTGAGCGATTTGGAGTGTGAAAATATCAAATCCTGAGGATTTCAACACCTATGAAAGCCTGCTAGCGCAACAAACCACGTCTGAGATACTATATTTTTCGCCGGGATCGAGGCCGAGCTTGGTCACGAGAGAAAATCACAAGCAGGAACGGTGATGACTCAGGGACCAGCCGGCAGGCGGTCAGAACGTGAACGCGTTAGCTGTGGCTCATACCTGCTGCGACCGGCCCATGAGGGCCGCCGGCTCGGCGGCCCTCAGGCACTCACCTCTGGTGGATCGTACACCTCCTCACGCTCCAGCATATGGAAGATCGACACGAGCAGTTTTCGCGCCGTTGCGACGATCGCTATCTGGTGGTTCTTCCGCTGTTTCAACCGAGCGTAGAAGCGTCCAAGATACGGATCGTTACACCGATGAACCGCCGTTTGGACGCATTGGACGAGGATCCAGCGTAAGTCTCCACTCCCCCGTTTCGAGATTGATCCTTCAGTCCGCGAGTCACCTGACTCGCGGACGACCGGATCCAATCCCGCGTAGCTCACTACCTGATTCGCCTCGTTGAACCGGTCGACCTCACCGATCTCCGAGGTGATCAGCAACGACGAGTAGAAACTCACGCCGGGAATCGTCATCAACAGCTGCGTCTCCTCCAGAGACGCAGCGGTCTCTTCGATCATCTCTTCGAGTTCCTCGATCTGAGCGGTGAGCTCGTCGATGATCGAGAGGAACGACTCCATCAACTGATCGCCGACTACACCGAGCGAGAAATCCTCGCCGGCGAGGATTTCTCTCCCGTTCACGCTGAACGGATCCCAGTCGTAGGTGATCCCGTGTTTGTCGAGAACAGCGTGGACTTCGTTTTTGAAATCCGTCCGCTTCTCGACTAATCGCTTCCGGCCGCGCACGAGTGCGCGGCGCTCCCGGAGTTCTTCGGGCGGAACGTAACTCTCAGCGATCATGCCGGCTCGGCGAAGTTGCGCGAGCAACTTCGCGTCGAGCCGGTCGTTTTTCACCTCAGCATAGCCGATCGCCTTGGTTTGGCTCGGATCTGCGACAACCACGTCGAGGTGTTCGTCGAGGGTGTCGTAGACCGTGTAGTAGTTGCTGGTTGCTTCGATCGCCGCTTTGGCTCCAGCGTATTCTTCGGCGACTTCGTCGAGATTCGCGTTTGCGACGCGAATCTCTTCGACGACCTCGGCATCGTCGTCCAAAACAGCGACGTGCGACTCATCTTTGTGAAGGTCGATTCCGAGGTAGTACATGGTTCCTCTGGAGTGGGAAGTGCGTGAAGGGAGCCACACCTATTCGGGCTCGCCGCCCGGATGCTGGGCATCCGGGCGGCCTCCCATGATAGTGCGTCCTTGGCAGATAGGCCAATCAGAGCCACGCGTTCTATGACGCTGTTGAATCATCGGCCTTTGACCACCCCAGTGCCTCTTCACGCACGCTGGGGACTTAGCAGGCTTTCATCCCATCAGAGCCAGATGTTTTGAGTTGTGTTACAGCCAGCAATCGCGAGAACCGTCTCCATCGTCTCGCTCTTATGTAGAACTACGGAAAGCCCCCATAACAAGGCAGTCGATGGTGATATCGACGGATGCGCCTGTGAGATTCAGCGATCTAATGATCCCGAATGTATGAGCGGCCTGTTCCAAGCCTTGCTTGGACAGGCCGCGGAACTTCCGCAGCCACGGTTGAACAAGCGAAAACAGACATTCTGCCTGATTAACATGGACTCCGTCAGGCGATACGTACCTCTCTTTGTGGACGACCGTTCGGTGATCCCGATCCATCTCGCGGTACGCTTGGAGTCCATCTGTCCAGACCTCTCCCAGCGGCTGGGAGAGGTCTTCAGCTTCCTGAATCACTGGCTCAAGGTCGCCTTCGTAGTCGATCCCGCGCTGTCCGCGAATCACACGAAGTGAGTCGCGGCACGCCGCGACGAGCGTCAGCTGGTCACCGTGACGCCCTCGCCAGCGTGATCGGCCAGTGCGCGACGAGCCGCCGCGAGAACGGCTGTTTCGCGGCGGCTCTTGGCCTTTATAGCCAGAACAGACCTTTCCAGATTCGTCAACCTGTGTCGGCCCATCAGGGGTCTGAGCAAGCAGCTCCCACGTGACGGGGAAGCCGCGCTGAACCGCGGCTTCCGCCTCCCGAATCGCCGTGTGAACGGTTTTGTAAGCGCGACCGAGCAGCGGCGCAATTTGGTTGATACTCAGCAGCGTATCTGCGTAGAGAGTGAAAGCGAGAAGCACCTCACCACAGGAGAGGTGCTTCTCGTGAAATGGCGTTCCATGGGTGTAAACTGGCTTAAATTCGCAATTACGGCATCGAACTCGGTCGTGTTTTTCCCACGTCATAATGCTCTGGTGACCACAGCGAGGACAGGATGTATTCTCCCAGAACCGCTTGAGTCGCCGCTCGATGCGCGCATCGAGCGGCTCGGTGTTGATCTCTATGACTCCTAGCTCGATCAGCTGCCGAAACATCCCGCCGAACGCTGACTCAGTGGAAGACATATCGCCAGATTAGAACTGTCTGAGTGTAATTATACGGGCTTTCCGCGTTTCTACATAAGAGCGCATCGTCTTAACCAACACAACTATCGACTGGCGGGCCGTGTTGGTTAACACGCGAGTAGCCGATGTCCCACGAACCCCCGACCCCACCGGCGACCCTCCCGACAGAGATCGTCAACACGCTCAACGAGTCGAGCCCGGATCAGCTCCAAGACGTTGCGACGTACGCTGAAGCGCTCGCCGAGCACAAGGAACGAGAGGCCTGTCCCGAGAAGCCGGCAGATCAGGAGGGAGTCGAAGAGCGGCCAGACGATCTTCCGGATGACGTTCCTGCCAAAGCGACGATCACGATCAAGGAGATCAACGACAACCACTACTACTACTGGCAGTGGCGAGATGGAGACAAAATCCGATCTCAGTACAAGAGCCCAGTCAATCCAGACGAGTAGAATGAATTATTGACCGATCCTATGATCGACACACCCCATGTGTGAAGCGAAATTCGATTAGCCTGAACCAACTTCGCATGCCGGTGAAGACTACATTACAAGTTCTCTCAAGTAAGCCGACTGAGGTACCTGATATATCGTCAGAACAGCAAAACAGACCACCCCGGGCGTCGAGTGTAAATAGGTATTAAATGGCGTACTATGCCCTATAGACAGCATATAGAAGAATACAGAGTACATCGCCCCGAGAAACAGAGAATGACACCCCAACTGTCGAGTGTAAAATCATGAGTTATTCATTAGGAGAGAATCGCTGATCAGATTCAATGGCGCTTTGGACGACTTCTGGCTCCTCAAGAAGGTAGTAGAAATTGGTCATTCCCTTCCCACGACCACGGCCAACTCGATCTGTAACACCAAGAATATCGAGAAAAGCCTGTTCGTTCAACCGATCAGACATCCGCCGTTGTGAGAGTGGGTCAATTTCTAGCGATTCAGTGAGTTGCTCATACCGTTCATAGATTTCACGTGTGGGGAATTCTTCTTGTTTGCTCCCGTCTGCGATCAATGAGAGAGCATACACTGCGGCTTTTGATTGTGTTGGCTGGTCTTGAAGCAACTTCGAGAATCGATCGATATCTGCTTTTTCTCGCGCATTTCGCACATGTTCTTCTTGCACAACATCGCTATCATCGTCTTTCGCGAGTTCACCAGCATTTCGAAGAATATCGAGAGCTTTTCGAGCGTCACCGTGTTCCTGTGCGGCGAACGCAGCCGCAAGGGGAATTACATCATCGGTGAGAGCTCCTTCGCGAAACGCATCTTGACGATGGCGCATAATTTCGCGAAGCTGGTTTGCGTCGTAGGGCGGAAAAATAAACTCACGTTCTTGGAGACTACTCAAAACTCGCTCATCCAGAGAATCTTTGAATGAAATTTTATTGCTGATCGCGAGGATTCCGACCTTACATGAGTCAATCTTTCCAGCTTCCCCAGCTCTAGAGAGCTGCATTAGCACGTTGTTCTCTTGGAGTTTGTCGACTTCATCGAGAATGATGATGACGACGTCGTGGAGGCTATCGAGAATCTGCCAAAGACGATCGTAGTATACATTCGTCGATAATCCAGAAAGAGGTACAGAGATATCTGTTTCATTTGGTCGATTGAATGTTCGGGCGAGTTTGATAACAACCTGAGTCTCCGTCGTTGCTTGAGTACAATCGATATATGCGCGATCGAGTCTCGTACCCTGCTCGTGAGAGAAGTCTTCAGCACTCTGAGTAACGTGTTTAGCTACAAGACTTTTGCCAGTCCCCGTCTTCCCGTAGATTAGCGTATTTCTAGGCTTTCCACCCCTGATTGCAGGATGGATACTATTGGCAAGATTAGATATCTCATCCTCGCGGCCAATAATCCGTTCCTCGTCTGGAATATGTTCGATGTCGAGGAGTTCTTTGTTCGCAAAAACCGGATCCTCGCTTTCCCAAATTGAGTCAAGAGAACTCTGTTTCTCGTTACTCATTTGAGTAATCGACCTCGGGGCGTCCGGCTCATATTACACACGACGGTCGGTGTGATATATAAAACTATGTCTTTATCACACACCACCTGTCGAGTGTAAATGCTGAAATACACCATCAGTAAGGTCTAAGAAATTGGAATAGCGAAGTGTATTTCAAAAAGAAGAAATATCTAATCGATCCCCGGTCGTCGAGTGTAACGCAGTAGTTCACGATGTCTACTGTTAGTGAGCATCCGTGTTTGGTTAACACTCTCAGTAATATTCTACGCGTTTCGAGATCGTTTGAGTCGGCCGTACGTGACGGAATTGACCGGTGTTCAAAGTCCCCCAGAACCGTTGGTTCGAGCTTAACCGAGCACCGATGGTTAGCGAGGGAGATACGTCCCCGAAGACACACACCCCGGGTGTCGAGTGTAAATCGTCTATGGTAGCTGTCTGGTGCCTATTAAACGGTTGTTTGAGTACGTGAGAATACGTTTAATACCGATATAGATAGACTGTAAACGGCTAAAACAAGGATTCTGTCGTAGTTTCTACTAGGCTTACAGTTCGTCGAGAGACTCCATCCTATCCTCACGAGAGCTATATAAGGGATATATTCTTAGAATCTATATTGGCTCAAAACTGCTTGTACTGTCTAATTCTTTGTTGTTTGTTGCCCGTATAATAAAATATTTATATTAATTATAGATAGTAGTAGTAAGACTACTATCAATCGATGTCTAAAGAACTCTTCCGCGTGAAATCGGCATCTAATGATAGTAGAAACCGGATAGACTACCGAGTAGTGACCTACCATCTTATCAACTTACACTCGACACCCGGGGTGTGTGTGTGGTACCACCCACAATTAGTGAATAGCTTCGGTGTCAAACCGAGGCATTCGTCTCGACAGTCTTTGGTATTCTCTTTGCGCCAAAACGCGAGACCTTCTCCTCAATTTTCTGTAGCCCAATAGCGACGAAGTATTATATGGTGTCAAGAGAGCATGTTACTCAATGTCTCTGTTGTTTGAGTATGCCGCCGATCAGTTCTCGCTTACTGATGCTGTCCTCCATACTGCCTCCAAAACGAAGCTTTCTGAGACAGCTGACCATATTCCAGTCCGCCCTATCGCCACATTTGCGAGCCATCACGACGAACTCTCCCATCCTGACCGGGATTGGACATGTATTCCGTTACACGGGCTCGACAACGCGACGCCGACCGAGGAGTTCGTTGCCTACACCGACCATGAGGTACGTGGCGAGATCTTCCTTGTTGAGCAAAACGGTGATGTGAAACCGATTGCTGCCGACGAGTTTGGCGGCACGCAACTTGCGAATCGAATTCGGTTCTGGCATTCGGATTATCTCCCGGAGACGTACCCACCAGGGTACGATGCTCCGATTGATGACCACGAAGATCCGATACACCCAGTGGAAGACGCTGACTTACTCACAGAGTTTCGGGACTACATTGCTGATGAGCGTGCGGCGACGAGAGCAGGTAACGAGACGCAAGCTCGCAATCTCTCAGCACGAGCGCTGTACGAACGCGGTGAATCCGCCATTCCCCAACTGCTGTGTCGTGGCGAAGAAAACGGCGAATACCGCTTCCGAGTCGATCTCGATCCACGGCTCGAAGACCGTCGCGACGACGACTGGGCTTACTTTGTCGAAAGCGAGTTCGGCATTTACCAAGGTAACGAGGTTCTGATTCATGCTGAGGCTGACGACGCACCTGATTCATTCCCGGTTGCTGCCGAAGTTGAACGCGTCCGTGGGCTGAATATCTGGCTCACGCTCGAGTGGGAGACCGTCGATACTACGGGAACAGTCAGCGCCTATCTAGAGGGCGATCATACGATCGGGTGTTCCGAACGGCTCAATCCAGTTCCATTTGATCGCGAGCTCACCGCCATCGAGTCCTTACGAGATGATTCCTTCCACGAGGTGCTTGTCGGCGATCGCCCGCTTACATTCTCGAATGAGGCTGCCGCAGTGAGCGAATCGTTTGATGACGATCTCAATCAAGAACAGCAGCTCGCTGTCGAGTATGCCCTC
The DNA here is from genome assembly GCF_005435035.1 of Halorubrum sp. SD690R. NCBI lineage: Archaea > Methanobacteriati > Methanobacteriota > Halobacteria > Halobacteriales > Haloferacaceae > Halorubrum > Halorubrum sp. SD690R. The sequence goes on from NZ_SGTV01000016.1 coordinate 63,769, forward strand.
CTCGCCGATGAGCTCTTCTGTATTCACGGGCCGCCGGGCACAGGGAAAACAAGGACACTCGTCGAAATTATCCGTCGCGCCGTCGACGCTGGCGAGGATGTGCTTGTTTGTACGGATTCGAACCAGGCGCTAGACAACCTCGTCGCCGGCAACTCGACACGTAGTGATCTTGATGCTGGGTCACTCCATGCCTACGGGCAATACGGATCCGGCGAGTTCACTCTTGACCGTGTCAACGCCGAGCGGTCGACGCATAACGTTCTCCGGGAGAGCTACCAAGATGTTGCTGAAAGAGTTGAGGTTGTCGCAGCGACCAACAGCAGTGCGGCCACGCTCGCCCGTGAGTTCGACCTCCTCGTTCTCGATGAAGCGACGCAGTCGACCTGTACCGCATCGTGTATTCCACTTGCCCGCGTCGACCGAGCTGTTCTTGCGGGTGATCACGAACAACTCCCACCGTTCAGTGCGACAGACGATCCACCCGATTCTGGATATGGACTCTCACTGTTTGAACACCTCTACGCCGACGGTGGCGTCTACGAAGAGATTGGCCTCCAACTGAAGACTCAATATCGGATGCACCCCGACATTGCCTACTTTTCCAACCGCGAGTTCTACGATGGGTCGCTCCGAACCGGCCGCGTCGTCACCCCGCTTGCTGACACGCCAGCGATTGAAGGCTACAATATCGGTGGTTCGGTCGATATCGTCAACCACTCTCGGGCCAACAAGGCTGAAGCACGTCTTGTCGTTCACCTTGTTCAGACTACTCTTGAAGATGTTCCACCGGAAGAGATCGGTGTGATCACACCATACGCTGCCCATGCTCGACTACTCCGTGATCAACTCAACGATCACGTCGACCACGCGACTGCGATCACTGTCGACACTATCGATTCCTTCCAAGGGAGCGAGAAGACTGCTGTCATCATTTCGCTTGTTCGGAGTAATGCCGACGGTGACATCGGCTTTCTCGGTCGCGCCAACGACGGACCGCGACGGCTCAATGTTGCTCTCACTCGGGCCAAGCGGTACTGTGCGGTCGTTGGTGATTTTCACACCCTTCGATACGACACTGATGGGAAGTGTACGGAACTCTACCGGGACTTCAGGAATCACTTCGAATCGACCGGTCGCCTGAACGACGTCGACCCGGCATTCCTCGGAGTGTAGCTGCGTCGGTGCTGGCCTATCGTGGTGGGGCCTGATACGCTGCTAGTGCTTTCGGAGGGTAATCGTGGGTGACAGCATCCATACTCTGGAGAGCTGTTTCGTCCACCTCGCTCAGTTCATAGACCACGAGAGTGTCTGACAAAGAGTTAGATGACTGCCGCTCGTAGTGGCACGTAGCGAGTCGAGTAAATACGCCTCACGTGAACTCATGACAGCAAACAACTCCGTGCTGGGTAGTTGCCCGCAGTGTGGCCATGAGATTAGTGAGGTGTGGGTGATGATCGAATACGAGACTACCGAGGGTGAGGCAGGAGTCTGGGCAGAGTGTCCCAACTGCGAAACGATTGTAGATCCGATACACGAAAATCCAAAATGAAGCGGCGAAGCTAGACTGTTCTCGATCCCGACGATTCAGCCGTTGTACTCAATGTACTCGGCTTCCCAGTCTGTTCGCGCCCCGATTTCTCTGGTTCCTCGCCGAGTAGTAGTGTACTCGTTAGTTCGTCGATCGCGTTGACCTTTCTCGACAAGTCCCTTCTCAACGAGCGTGTCGAGATTCGGATAGAGCCGCCCATGGTGAATCTCTTTTTCGTAATAATCTTCGAGCTCATCCTTGATAGCGAGCCCATGTGGATCATCGAGGCCGGCAATTACGTACAGCAAATCGCGCTGAAAGCCTGTGAGATCATACATACCCTCTCTTACGTATTCATGTTTTGAAATAATTACTGATCTTCGAAATGTTGTCCTAATAATGACTTCTTAGTCAGTATCGAACGCATTGGAGTAGGAGCTTAGGCGACCACGATATCAGAATCGCTCTTATGTAGAACTACGGAAAGCCCCCATAACAAGGCAGTCGATAGTGATATCGACGGATGCGCCTGTGAGATTCAGCGATCTAATGATCCCGAATGTATGAGCGGCCTGTTCCAAGCCTTGCTTGGACAGGCCGCGGAACTTCCGCAGCCACGGTTGAACAAGCGAAAACAGACATTCTGCCTGATTAACATGGACTCCGTCAGGCGATACGTACCTCTCTTTGTGGACGACCGTTCGGTGATCCCGATCCATCTCGCGGTACGCTTGGAGTCCATCTGTCCAGACCTCTCCCAGCGGCTGGGAGAGGTCTTCAGCTTCCTGAATCACTGGCTCAAGGTCGCCTTCGTAGTCGATCCCGCGCTGTCCGCGAATCACACGAAGTGAGTCGCGGCACGCCGCGACGAGCGTCAGCTGGTCACCGTGACGCCCTCGCCAGCGTGATCGGCCAGTGCGCGACGAGCCGCCGCGAGAACGGCTGTTTCGCGGCGGCTCTTGGCCTTTGTAACCAGAACAGACTTTGCCAGATTCGTCGACCTGTGTCGGTCCATCGACGGTCTGGTTAAACAGTTCCCAGGTGAGGGGGAAGCCGCGCTGAACCGCGGCTTCCGCCTCCCGAATCGCTGTGTGAATGGTTTTGTAAGTACGACCGAGTAGCGGCGCAATCTGGTTGATGCTCAGCAGTGTATCTGCGTAGAGGGTGAAAGCGAGAAGCACCTCTCCTGCGGTGAGGTGCTTCTCGTGAAATGGCGTTCCATGGGTGTATACTGGCTTAAATTCGCAATTACGACACCGAACTCGGTCGTGTTTCTCCCACGTCATAATGCTCTGGTGACCGCAGCGAGGACAGGATGTATTCTCCCAGAACTGCTTGAGCCGCCGCTCGATGCGGGCATCGAGCGGCTCGGTGTTGATCTCGATAACTCCGAGCTCGATTAGCTGCCGAAACATCCCGCCGAACGCTGACTCAGTGGAAGACATATCGCCAGATTAGAACTGTCTGAGTGTAATTATACGGGCTTTCCGCGTTTCTATATAAGAGCGATCAGAATTAACCAACACTCGCGGTTAGTCCACAGCTCTGTTGGTTAACGTCATCCGGCCGCTGTCATAATGTGAGAGATCTATCCTGCCGGGCATCGACTCTTAATATTCGTCAGACCGAAGGACTGCGTATGCTACGGTAGGTTCTCGGTGCGCTCGGCGTTCTCACGACGCTCGCTCCGAACCGAATCGTGGAGGTATTCGAAGCGATTGCGGTCAAGAACCCTGAGGAAAAACACCGTCCATCCGTGATTTAGTCTTCTGGTCCGGGTAGAATGAGTAGTGCTCACGCTTGCTACGCTCTGTGATGGCCGCCTCTATGCGTGACTGCTGAAAGTCACTGGAATCGTTGGTGCCGTCTTACTGTTCATTCCAGGGCTGTACGAGCAAATTGTGGGACCACTCGTGTATGAAGACCCGGAATCGGTGGAGTGGAATGAGCCTCTCACCGACGGTGTCTGCGTGATCGGTATTGTGTATGTGCTCCTCGCGCTTTTGAACCGTCGGCGTCGACACGGGGCATGACCAACGATCTCTCTGACCGCACAATCCTTCTCACCGGCGGAACAGGCGGGTTCGGACGGGTGGCAGCGGTCAACCTCGCAAACCGAGGTGCGACCGTCGTAGCCGTCGGCCGCGACGAATCGAAGGGGGCCACCCTCACAGAACAGTCCGAAGACTTTGCCGGGAGGATCGAGTTCTATCAGGCCGACCTCGCCTCTCAATCCACCGTCCGGTCCCTCGCAACAAATGTGAAACGCGAGTACGATCGGATTGACGTCCTCGCTCACAACGCTGGACTCTCGACTGGGTCACGGCGTGAGAGTTCAGACGGAATCGAACTCACGCTCGCGGTGAACCACTTGGCTCCCTACCTCTTGACATACGAATTCCTCGATCATCTCTGTGACGCACCCGATCCACGTGTTGTCGTTACCGCTTCAGACATCCACCGACGGGCGACACTCGATCTGGATGACCTACAGCTGATGGACGAGTACGACGCACTCGACGCGTACGCCCGCTCGAAGCTAGCGAACATCGCGTTCACGGTCGAACTCGATGACCGCCTTCCGGACGACTCTGCGGTCACGGTCAACTGCGTTCATCCGGGGTTCATTCCGTCGACAGAGCTGTTTCGCGAGGCGTCGCTTCGAACGCGGCTGCTGGTTCGGATCGCCGGGCTGGTTCCAGGTGTCGCCACCTCAAAACAGGCAGCCGCCGAACGCCTCCAAACGCTTCTGGTGGGCCCTCGGTATGGCTCCGTGAGTGGCCAATACATTGGCAGCGATGGTCCCGTTGACCCCGCACCCGAAGCGACGAACCAGGCGGTGCGACGGCGGCTCTGGCGAACGAGTGCCGAGCTGGTCGGTATTACACCCGACTGGCCGGCGCCTAGCATCAATTAAGACACGCTCATCGTCAGCATTGATGACGATCACAGTATTCCCATCATTGGTGTATATCGGCGAGACAGAAGCCTAGTACAACTCAGTAGTTGTACTTGTCCCACCTCCTGTCTGAAGTGCTCTACTTCATCGGGAGTAAGATCAAACTCTACGGGAATAATATAAGCAAATATCCGACATCGCTCACGCAATCTCGCCCTCAGACGAAGAGAATGAACGCTTCAGATTACTCGTAGTAGCTAACGCGTTCGACAACTTCCGCGAAGGCGACATTCTCGCGGACATCGGTGATCTCGATAGTAACACGCTCACTCTGTTTGGTGTCGGGAACAATAACGACGAACCCGCGCTCAACGCGGGTGATGCCGTCGCCTTGGTCACCAATGTCTTCAATTTCGACAGTGCGCTGTTCGCCTTCCTCGACAGGGGGCGTCTGTGACGTTTGCTCGGGCTGTGGCTCGCCGTCAGTAGTGGCGGGCTTGTTGGAGGTGGATGACGACAACACAGCGACACGGTACGTTTCGTCTGCCTCTAAGTCGCCCAAGCGGAGCTCTTGTTCCGGTATCTCAACCACGTATGACCCGTTACGCGCTTCGACCTTCCCTGAGAACAGACACCGAAGTTGATCTGAAATCTCCATTTATAGACCGTACAGCGTATACGCGACGAGTCACACATTACTCTGCTGTCTCTCTACTCCGGCGCTACAACGTCTTCACACGCCGGGCATTCGGTCCACACGCCCTCTGTGCTGTCGTCCTTCTCGTATTCAACCAGAATCCACGCTTCGGATATGTCCTCACCACATTTCGGGCACCGACCGAGGGGCGATTCGTCAGCGTTCATGCGAAGGGGTGGAAGGAGCGTGTGACAGTGTTCCTTCCAAATGGATGTTCCCCGGCTTGAACCTAAGCCTTTGGCGGCTTTGCGGGCCGTACGCACTAGATTTCCGGTGGATAATAGCGCCCTGAGTTTTGATTGAGCACCGAGAAGGTACTCAATGATACAGTCGTGCGTTAGTTTTTACCGGAAATTACGGGCAGAGATAGTTCCAGATATTCGGTTCAGCAACGGTGGAGAGCCCCCGTTGGATCTGTTGTTTCAGCGTCGCAAGATCAGGAATGAGGCGGTGTTTGAACCATTCGTTGAGTCGATCCCAGCATCCTTCGACCGGATTAAGCTCCGGTAATTTCGACGGAAAGTACCAGACATCGAGGTGCTCCTCACCTTCTTCATCTCCGCGTACACACGCGACCGAACTGTCTTCGACAGTCTCGGTCGTGCGATCACCACTGACGTGCTCCCAGAGATCCCGGTTGTAAAAGTACCCAGCGCGGTCAAGAAACACTACCAACTCCTCACCGAATCTCTTTTGGAGCGCTCCAAGCAGCCAAATCCCCTGCTGTGACGTGAGCGTTTCCTCGGTCCAGCAGTAGAAGCTGTCACCGTCGTCGGTGACAGCGCCCAACACTGTTACCTTATCCCACGAGTTCGAAGTCTCTATCGTCGGATTTGACCCAATCGGGTACCAGCCCCGGCGTTGAACCGTACCGACACGCTTGGTAAACTGATCAACAACAACGACAGTTTTCTCGCTTAATTCAGGTCGTTTTTTTGAACTGTCCGCTGAAAGTCGGCCTCTTCCTCTGGGTCAGCTTCATGATTACGCGGCCGTGCTGTCCGGCAGGACAGCCCGGCCTTCCCCATCAACTTCCGTGCATGACCCTTACTGTATTCGACACCGTACTCCACTCTAACGTGGTGTAACAGGAGCTTCGTCGACCACGCTTGCTGATCGTAGCCCCGCTCAGTTGGTGGCTCTTGCAGATGATCGAACAGCTCCTCACGCTGATCGTCCGCAAGTTTCGAAGGCCGTCCAGGTCGAGGCTGGTCGTAAGGAGCCTGCTCGATCGGTACCTCGTCGAACCGATCGAGCCAATTGCGGATCGTTTTCTCGACAACCCCGTGGCGTTCAGCAAGTCTGTCAACCTCATCGCCTTGCTTTCGTCCGATCGCCGCGAGAACGCGTTCTCGCGGGATCTCTCCCTCCGTCTGCTCACGTAGCTCCTGGAGTTCTTCCAGGGTAATGTCGTCCAGCCGATCCATTATGTAGAAATACGATTGCTATAGTAAATACTTTCGCACGACCGTATCAATACGGCTCTCGTCATGGTCTGTGTCCGCCTTCAACCGTGTGACCGCCTCGGAGATTGCCTCAACATCGAGTAACTCACTGTTCGTCGCACGAGCCGTCAGCGCCTGTGTCGAGAACCGTAGGATAGATTGGGTCGACCGGTAGTTCCGTGTCAGTTGTTTGCTGGCAGCCGTCGTCGTCGGGAATGTGACGCGATCTGCGTCCCGGTTCAGCTCTTCGGCGAACCGGTGGAGCCGATCGTCGAATTCACGGATGTTATCGACGTCGTCGCCCATCGTGTATCTTCGCTGAGTCAGGCGTTCGCCTTCCGGCCCTGTCCCGACCCAGTCGTGAGCGGAATGTCGACGTCAATCTCGTCGTACCACACGACCGGCCGCTTCGCCCGACCATTCTCCTCGAGTTCGACGAGGCCGTAGTCGGCCAGCTCGTTCATGTTCTCGAGAACCTCCGGTGGGTTTCGGTCGACAAGGCGAGCGAGTTCTCGGATGCTCTCCGGCTCGTGCTCAACGATCGCTTCCAGGAGTTCGAGGTTGGTTGACCGGAAGACGCGGCCGAACGTCTCGAGGTCCTCGATCGACAGCGTCGGCTCATCTGGTTCGACGTCGTCGCCGGCGTCGATCGCTTCGAGACGCTCTTCGAGGTCACTACGGCCGGTGGACTTGATCTGAACGTGGAGTGTCTGGGTCATGGGTGGGGTGTGGGGTTGTGGGTCACAGACAAGTCAGATCTTCGAACGGGTGCCTACGCGGAACCGTCGCGGAACCGTTCGACCGGGATATCGGAGACGTCGTCATAATCGTCGTCACCGCCAACTAAGAGCGTCGCGTCGACGTGTTCAGCTGTTGCCAGCGCGAACGAGTCGCCAAGTGCAGGATTATACTTGAGCGTATACTCCGAGGCGTCCGTCCAAGTATCGCCGACATCTACCGTTTTGATACCGAGATCGGTCAGCCAGTCGCAGTACTCGTCGGCTGTGTCGCGGTCGTACTTCCGGGCGATTGTGTACCGGATCTCAGCGAGATTCACGTAGCTGGCGTAGCCGACGGTGTCCTCGACTGCGACCGCGTCGAGATACTCTTCTACAATCTCGCTGCCTGGTTCATCGTCGGCGTGTGCAATCAGTGGCTCGGCGTCGAAGACAACGCGATCAGGAACCGACATTACTCTTCAGTTGTGAACTGCGAGTCGCGTTCGTTCCGGTCTTGGTCGCGTTTCTCTTTGAGGATCTCGGACGCAGGCTTGTCCGTACTCGCTTCGCTACGGGCGGCAAAGCCGCGCATTTCGCTCGGTGAGCGGACCTGTTCAACGATCACCTCTCCAGCTTCGGTTTCTCGGAACAACACCTTCCCAGGCGCTTCGATCCCGAGCTTCTCGCGGAACCGTTTTGGGATGGTCGCCTGGCCGTGCTTAGTGACGGCGACAATCTCTTTTTCAGAGTTGTTTGACTGTTCTGTCTTGCTCATGGTTCATAATTAGATCTCGATCATAATCAAATTTTCTTCTTATTGACAAACAGTTGTTGCTCCTCTGTCGGGTGTTTAGTCGAGTTCAAAGTTTGGTTCGGCTTTTGAGGGACGTGAAGTACTAGAGTCAAACAGTCCTCGAACGCAGCGGTTCGATTACCCGTCGTGGAGCCTGTCATAGAAACGATCTCATAGCTTGAGCTTCTCGCGGCAAGGGTCGTCTCCCCGCTCGAAGTTGGTGATTGCAACGACGAGACGGAGACACAGCGCAAGGAACACTTGTGTTCGTGCGTGGACGCGGCCTCGGGCGCGGACGTGCCCGAGGCCGCAGTCCTTGACCGCATCGTTGGTTCGTTCGACTCCTGTCCGGTGATTGTACGTCTCGTCTAAGATGGATTGCTTTAGCTGAACTTCCTCGCTGTGTTCTTCGATACGGTCTTCGACTCTGTACTCGATGTCTTTCGGGTCATCAGTGTTTCGCGGATTGTACGGTGCGACTGGCACGACCTCTGCGGCCAGCAGGTGGTCGTGCCAGTCGAGGATATCGTAGGCGCTGTCTCCAAGCATCCAGATCGGTGTATCGACGGCGAGCGCGTCACGCGTGACGCGCATCGCCGTCTCCTGATCCGCTTGTTTAGCTTGTGTGAACTCCGCTGCTATCGGAATCTTTGCGCCGGTCGAGACGAGTGTACAGCCGAAGCCGTAGTAGTACTCCTCGGCTGTTGGGTCGTAGTTCCACGAGGCGGCGTCGTTGTGCTGGATCGCTTCGATATGAGTCGAATCGATGGAGTACGTGGGGTCGAGCAGGCCGCGGGCGGCGGCCTGCTCGACGAGTCTGTCGAAGACATCGTCAACAACGTGTTCGAGATCAGTGAGAAACCGATCAATAGTGTCTCTAGACGGCGGTTTGTCGAGTCCGCAGTAGTACCAGACAAGGCTATGCTGGAGTTCTCGTGTGACCGGACGAGTGCCGTAGACATCCTCGTAGTAGCAGTGTAGAAAGCCGCAAAAGAGGTCTGGTGGTTTGTGAACTCGTTTTCGCCCCCGGCGAGCGGGGGCGAACACTTCGTACTCCAGTAGAAACTCAAAGTCGAGATGCTCAAACAGCGGAACCGTCTCGGTAGCCGCTGCATTCAAGAACTCGTCGGCCGAAGCTTTGTTTTGTAGGGCTTTGGAGCTTGTAGACACTGTCTCCAAACCCTGCTGCTTCGCACGTGAGGCTTTCTATGACAGGCTCATACTGGGTAACAGGGTGTCCTCTCCTGACAGCGAGGCCGGTGTGTCGTATTCGGTCAGTTGGTGTAGACTACCAATAGCAGTCATTCACAGCCATTGGATCCGTTAAATTCTTATTGTTCAAATAGTCTTGTATTAATGGCACAAGATTAATGCTTGTCGAGTCACACTAATATATTGTGTCCACACCGACTCAACAGGCACCGACGGGAACCTCTGGGATGAACTCGTTGTCAACACTTGAGCAAGTCGTACTTATTCTGTTAGGCATCACAGCCGCAACACACCTATATGCTGGTGTTGTAGAGGGAGCGCCGCCGGTACTTCTTGCTGGTGTTGGCTTCATCGGGGGAATACTCCTGTACACACGGGGTGTCCGTCGCCATGGTCTCGCTATCGCCGCGATCCCGTATACAGCCGTCCAGATCCCACTGTGGTACGTTGCCAAGGCGGGGAACTTCACCCTTGTTGGGTATGTCGATAAAATCGTTCAGATTGTGCTTGTTGTGGCTCTTGTCGCTCTTGTCTTCCGGCAACGCAACGCGTGAGTTACCCCCAAAGCAGTTGATGAGACGCTTAAGCTGGTGTTAAATTAGAGGATGAGGCGGACGATTGTAAGTTCCTATGCCAGAGTTCGACCGCCTCAGCAAACGTATCATGTGTATTGACTTGTCGTTTGTGGAACGGGACCGAGCCCTGCGTTGGGCGATTGAAGTAGGGATCTTGGGTTCCCAGAGGCCAGCTACCGTCGTGTTTCCCCTCGTAGTTGTTGCTTAGAGCCGTCACCTACATTGAGCCAGCGAAAAGGATCCAGAGCTGGGTCAGTGCCCCATCACGCCTCCAAGGGGCTGGTAATGCGGGAACATCGGGTGCGGAAGGTGAACACCGAGCGCCATCAGTCCGTGCGCGAGCAGCACGTACCCCAGCACGACGAACACCACGCCGAGGAGCCGATGAACGCGTCGCCGGTGGGCAACGTCAATCGACTGGATAATCGTTCCATAGAGGAAGACAGCCGGGATCGTCCCAATACCGAGGGCACCGAGAGCGATTCCTCCAGTGGTGGGGGACCCGCTCGCGAAGGCGAACAGATACGCGGGATACAGCATCGGGCAGGGAAGAAACGCATGGACGGCGCCGAGGCCGACAATACTCGGGCTGTTCACGTGTCGGTGAACTCTCGTCGCAAGCCACGACGTGACGCGCTGGACGCCGGGTATTCGGATATCGCCTCCACTCCCCCCGATGACGTACCGAACGCCCGTCGCCACGATGAATCCCCCTACCGCGAGACCGACAGCACCCCGCAGGAGATCAGCGATCGGTGTCAGCTGGTCAGCGGTGACGAACACGACGCTCCCAAGCGCACCAAAGAGGGCCCCGAGAATCGCGTACGTGGTCGCCCGGCCGACGTTGAACAGGAAGTGCTGGCGAACCTCGTAGGTCGTAAGATGACTGGCACGTCCGTCGTTGGCTGTCACCGTCCCGCCGTCTGGCTGCGGGTTCATCTGCTTCGAGTACATCGTCACAAGTGGACCGCACATCCCGATACAGTGTGCGCCGCCCAGCACGCCGATCAGGACGAAGAGGACGACGTCAATCCGGAGGAGCGACTCGATCATAGTCGTTCTCGGCTGCGTACGGCTTTGTGTCGTCTGGTGTGTCTCTCGAACGAGCCCAGACAGATACCGCGGAGGTGTTACAATAGGCGAAGAAGAGGTCGTGCTCGGCTGGAGACGTTCGCAAGCATCTGGAGTGTAGCTTGGCGCAACAATTCTTCACAGTGGGTGCCAATACACCGACGATGACGGACAAAATCGACATCCCAACCGAGCCGCGGGCTGCGGTCGACGCACTGGCGACTCATCTAACTGCGACCGCAGACCGCCCAGTTCCGCCAGCGACGAACCGATGGCTCGGAGAGGCTGAAGCCGTCGCCCGCGATGCTACCAGTGACGGTCTTGAGACGCAAACTCGACGGAAACGGGTCCGCCAAGTTGCCACACTGCTTGAGTCGGCTGACGAAACGGGCGACGTGGTCGCCGACCGCCACATCGAAGCAGCGATCGAGTGCTGTCGAGTCGTTCTCGCTAACGAGTGATTTTGATTCGAATTATCGTAGTATCCAACTCGTCGGCTCTATAAAAATTCTCAATTAGTGATATATTCCTTGAGTCGTCCTGAGCACATAGCGCAGATTTGGAACAAGACGAGGTTGAACTACGGGAGAGAGTGATCTGTCGGTATAGTTTATTTTTCCTCAATCTTGGATGCGATTTTAGCGCCCACAATATGGTGTTCGAACCGCACAAGCGCGATACAGTTATTTTCTCACTCACCATAGATCATGTGGTATGTCCACACTACTCAAAGACAACGTGGCAGTCATTACCGGTGGCTCCAGCGGGAATGGACGCGCAATTGCCCGTCGGTTCGCTTCGGAAGGGGCTGACATCGTTATCGCTGACATCCAGGAGTCTCCTCGCGAGGGAGGAGATCTAACCCACGAACTGATCGAGGCCGAAACGGAGGCGAGGGCAACGTTCGTCGAGTGTGATGTCACAAACGTCGGCGATCTTGAGACTGCAGTTGAGGCTGCCGAGGAGTTCGGTGGTGTCACCGTGATGGTGAACAACGCGGGGATCTTCCATGGTGAGGAGTTTCTCGAAGTCGACGAAGATGCGTTTGATCGGATGATGGACATCAACGTCAAAGGTGTCTATTTTGGCGCGCAAGCGGCGGCGAAACGGATGGTCGAAGCTGGTGGCGGGCGGATCATCAACATCTCCTCGGTCGCCGGTCTCGAGGGCTCAGGGGAGTTCATCACGTACTGTGGGACAAAAGGTGCCGTACGACTACTCACATATGCGATGGCGGCGAATTTGGGGCCCGACGGCGTTCGAGTGAACGCTATCCATCCGGGACTGATCGAGACGACGATGACGACTGAGGACTATCCGATTATGGGTACAGATGCTGAAGAAGACTTCCTTCGATCGATTCCGTCCCGGCGAGCGGGCCAGCCTGAAGACGTCGCAGATACAGCGCTGTACCTCGCAAGTGATCTCTCGGACTACGTGAATGGTGAATCGCTCATCGTTGACGGTGGAATGACGAATACACAATAAATTATTTCCACATATTAAATTCTACTAACTATAGAAACCAAATTAAACCACGCAAAGTTATTCATATTCGTTAAAGAAACCATTATAAGTTACTAAAGTGTGTTCCAGCGCACCACACTTATATTTGTAGTCTCTGAAGAATACTTTGATGAGTTCAAAACAAGACGATCTCAAAGAGACGAACACTGAGGCCCGCTTCGAGTTCAAGAAGGAGGAGAAGTCTGCCTTCCAGACCGAGAAGGGGCTCACCGAGGAGACGGTCCGCGTCATCTCGGAGGACAAAGACGAACCCGAGTGGATGCTGGAGCGCCGCCTGCGCGCGCTCAAACAGTTCCAGGAGATGCCGATGCCGACCGACTGGCCCGGACAGCCGGATTTGAGCGAGGTCGACGTCGACGAGATCGTTCCGTACATCCGACCCGACGTCGACGTCCGTGCCGGCGTCGACGACTGGACCGAACTTCCAGACGACATCAAAGACACCTTCGACAAGCTGGGCATCCCCGAAGCCGAGAAAAACGCCCTCTCCGGCGTCGGCGCGCAGTACGAGTCGGAGGTCGTCTACCAGAACATGCAGGAGCGCTGGGAGGAGAAGGGCGTCATCTTCTGTAACATGGATGAGGCCGTCCAAGAACACGAAGAGCTCGTCCGCGAGCACTTCATGACAAAGTGCGTCCCGCCGAGCGACAACAAGTTCGCGGCGCTTCACGGCGCCATCTGGTCGGGCGGCTCATTCGTCTACGTCCCTGAAAACACCACCGTCGACATGCCCGTACAGGCGTACTTCCGGATGAATAGCGAGGGGATGGGCCAGTTTGAGCACACGCTCATCATCGCCGAGGAGGGCTCGGAAGTTCACTACATCGAGGGCTGTTCAGCGCCGAAGTACTCGAAGTTCAATCTCCACTGTGGCGGCGTCGAAGTGTTTGTCGGCGAGGACGCCCACGTCCAGTACTCGACCGTGCAGAACTGGTCGAAGAACACGTACAACCTGAACACGAAGCGCGCCATCGCCGAGAAGGGCGGGCGCATGGAGTGGATTTCGGGGTCGATGGGGTCGAAGGCGACGATGCTGTACCCCTCGACGATCCTGAAGGGGCGCGGCGCCTCCGACAACCACATCACCATCGCCTTCGCGGGCGAGGGCCAGGACATCGACACCGGCGCGAAGGTGTACCACAACGCGCCGGAGACGAAGTCCACCGTCGAGTCCAAGTCCATCGCGAAGGACGGCGGTCGCACCAACTACCGCGGCCTCGTCCACATCGCGGACGGCGCGGAGAACTCCTCGACGGCCGTCGAGTGCGACGCGCTGATGTTCGACAACGAGTCGACGTCGGACACGATGCCCTACATGGAGATCAACGAGTCGAAGGTCGACGTCGCCCACGAGGCGACCGTCGGCAAGATCGGCGACGAGGACATCTTCTACCTCCAGTCGCGCGGACTCGACGACGACGACGCCAAGCAGATGATCGTCTCGGGCTTCATCGAGCCGATCACGGAGGAGCTGCCGATCGAGTACGCCGTCGAGCTCAACCGGCTCGTCGAACTCGAAATGGAGGGTTCGCTGGGGTAATCCGATGCCTGAGTGCGCCCACTGCGGAGCACACGTCTCACAACAATTTGTGACCGTGTTCGGGTTAGACGGTGGTGACGTAGTTGCCTGTCCAGCATGTTCCGGTCGGGCACACATCGCAGAGACGATCGTGGATCGATACTAGTCTCTGACCATGGAACACTGCTTTGTGTGTGACACCGATTATGGGTATCTCGGGACAAGTCCACATGAGGGGTCCTGCCCGGCCTGTGGCTCGGCTGCTGTCACTCCTGCGGGCGACCTCAGGGTCGTCGACACGACAACGTGGGAGAGTGTGAACGGGCTCTCAACGATCCACGTGACAGCGACTGACGACCGATCACGCCGGTTTGAATTTGTCGTTGCGGCGCGGCGGGGACGAGGGAAACTCGTCTGTCTCGCGATCGACGGAGTGACAGTACCTACCGAGACAGTGTGGTCAGTTCCATCTGCCGTTGCTACGAGAGTTACCGCACAGGGTATCAGGATCAGCGGCTCGACGCCGACTCAGAGCCCACAATGAGCGGTACTGGCCAGATACACGGTGGCACGCGTCTGTTCTGTCCCAGTCACGAAAGGTGATGCCACGTGATGAAAGAGCGCACTAACGAAGAGCGGCCGGACACAGTTTCCCGCAAAAACGGTACTGATGCGCCCTCGTCAAGCGCAGCCGGCGATTGTCAGTCTGTTACCGACGCCGTTTCGGAGAAGAAAAAGGACGGACAGTACAGTCGGACCACGTGCCCAGAGTGTCACGGACGACTTCGTCGAGTCGATGATGACGTTGATGCGGTCTGTGACGACTGTGGACTCGTCGTTTCAGACGCGACGCTTGATACGAACATCAAACTGTACACGCCAGATGGCACCGGCGATCAGGACTCTCGCGTCGGACCAGTAAGTACGAATCTCTTACACGATAAGGGGTTGTCAACGATGATCGGGTGGCAAGACACCGATGCGAAGGGGAACGCGCTGTCAGGAGAACAGCGACAACAGATGCGTCGCCTTCGACGGTGGGATGAGCGCTTCCGACGGCGCTCATCTGCGGATAGGAATCTCATGCATGTACTTGGTGAAATCAATCGCATGGCTTCCGCGCTTGGCGTGCCCGACAGCACCCGAGAGACAGCAGGCGTCATCTATCGTCGCGCACTTGCGGACGGACTCGTTAAGGGGCGAGCCGTTGAAAGCGTCGCCACTGCGGCGCTATACGCGGCGAGTCGCATGAACGGTGTCCCACGCTCCATCGACGAAGTCTCAACAGTGAGCCGCGTCGAACAAATTCGCGTTGAGCGGGCATATCGACACGTCTCACGTGAACTCGGGTTAGAAATTCCACCAACAGATCCTCGTTCGTTCATCGGGCGGATTGCGTCGGACGTGGAGTGTACGGACGCGACAGAGCGAGAGGCACGACGTCTCGCCGGAATAGCGGTTGAAAACGGTGTTCACAGCGGGAAACATCCGGTAGGTATCGCCGCTGGGGCATTGTACGCGGCCACTAAGCGATGTGATGAGTCTCTCCGACAAGCAGATATCGCTCATGCTACGGACGTAAGCGAGATGACGATACGGAACCGGTATCCTGAGATTTTGGCCGCAGCAGATACGCAGGATAGAGACCCCGACTCACGGGAAGTTGCTGACTAATCGATACTCTCACTAGCAGCGGACGCATATAGTAGTTGTCAAGCAGACTGGCGTGATCTCGTGAAATCAGGACTTAAGCGTGACTTAGGGCTGTTCCCGACGATGGCGATTGCCATCGGGGCGATGGTCGGAGCGGGCATATTTATTTTACCGGGCGTGGCGTTCATGACCGTCGACGGGCCGGCAGTCGTGTTGGCCTTCCTGCTGGCCGGCATATTGATCCTCCCCGCCGCGTTCAGCGCCTCCGAGATGGCGACCGCGATGCCGGAGGACGGTGGCTCGTATGTTTTCGTCGAGCGGGGGATGGGCCCGCTGTTGGGCACTATCGCCGGTGTCGGCAATTGGTTCATGCTCTCGTTCAAAGGCGCGCTAGCACTCGTCGGTGGCGTTCCGTATCTCGTATTCATTACACCAGGGATTGCCGAGTATATTATTCCGCTTGCGGTGGCGTTGGCAATCTTCTTTACGATTATAAATATCGTGAGTGCCAAAAGCGCTGGCAGATTCCAATTCGTAATCGTCGGCGTGATGATCGCCGCGCTCGGGTACTTCATCGTGGGCGGTGTTCCCAGCATCGTCCCAGAACAGGCTTCAGGGGCGTGGAACTTCGGGAGCGGCGGCCTGCTTGCGGCAACCGCGCTCGTGTTCATCTCGTATGCTGGTGTCATCAAGATATCCGCCGTCGCCGAAGAGGTGAAAGACCCTGGCAAGACGATTCCTCGAGCGATGATCGGGTCGATCGTGTTCACCACCGCTCTGTACGTCGCGGTTGTTTACGTCGCGGTCGGTGTCGTCGATATCCCGGCCGCAATCGAAGCGGGTGACCTCCAGTCGGACGGGGAGGGTCCCATCATGGCGCTCGCCGCCGAACAAGTGCTCGGTCCGATTGGGACTGCCGTGATCGTCGCCGCGGCACTGTTGGCGCTCGCATCGACCGCGAACGCCGGCCTGTTGTCCGCGTCGCGATTCCCGTTCGCAATGGCGCGTGACGGACTCGTCCCCCCTGCTTTCGAACGGGTCAGTCCCCGATTCAGTACGCCCGTACTCTCCGTTGTAGTATCGGGTGGAGTTGTTGCCCTGATGATTATCTTCCTCCCGATCGACCAAGTGGCGAAGTTCGGAAGCGCGTTCCAAATCATCGTCTTCATCCTAGTGAATCTCGCACTCATCGGGTTCCGCGAGGGCGCAGTTGACGGGTACGACCCCGTGTTCACGTCGCCGCTGTATCCATGGATGCAAATATTCGGGATGGCGAGTGGTCTCCTCGTCCTCACGCAGGTTGGATTCGTCCCGTTCGCGGGCGCAGCGTTTATTACTGTAGTGTCAATCGTGTACTTCTACCTCTACGTCCGGCCGCGCACCGACCGGGAGGGCGCGGCTCGCACCGGCGTCCGCAAGAGCGTCGGCGAAACCGCACTCAAGCGAACCAAGGACCTGTTCGTCGAACAACGGGGATACGACACGCTGGTTGTGGTGACCGACGACACTCCATCAGAGACGAGCGCACAGATGCTCCGCCTCGCAGTCGAGTTCTCCGATTCCCGTCAGGGGGACATAACCGTCGGGACGTTTACACAAGTCCCACCCCGGATATTCACCGCGGGCGACACCAAATCACCGCGAACCGACCCCCCTGAGTGGGCAATGAACGCGACAACCAGCTCCGTCAGCATGGACGACGGCCGTTCTGGCGGTGGCGCTCAGAAGAATCTCAACGACACGGAGAGCGCCGGGGAGCTGTCGAACGTCACTTTTCGCGAGATCGAAACCGAGGATGTTGGTCGCGCTGTCGTAGAGTACGCCTCCTTCCACGAGGAGAACTTCATCATGCTCGAACGCCGGGCCGAAGAGCTCTACGAACTGTACCGCGGAGGGCTCAACAAATACGTGTTGAAGAACGCGCCGTGTGCCGTGTTGCTGGTCGAGGACCGCGGCTTCGACGGGGGCGATGAAATCGCAGTGGGGACGAATAGCGGGACGTACGATCCGGTGAAGCTACTCGTGGCCAACGAGATCGCCGAGGGAACCGGTGCGACGCTGACGTTGCTCCAGACTGTCCCGGCAGACGCCTCGGACGAGCGTCGCGCCGTTGTACAGGAGTATCACGACAATCTCCGCCGGATACTCACTGTGGATGCGGACTCGCGGGTCCTAGAAACCGACGACCGGGTTGAGGGGCTCTCGCGGTTCGCGGAGTCGGCAGACCTGCTCGTCACGACGACTCAGCGGCGCGGGCTACAGGGTGTAGTGTTCGGCTATCCCGGGGATCGGCTTGTTGATAATATCGACTGTACTGCCGTGATGGTACAGCCGCCTGACAAGCGGCGGTCCGGCCTCATTCAGCGAGCCGTTATCGACCGGCTATTCAATAATTGACATTTTCTCGCGCCTGAAGACGCGGGAATCCTACGGCACCGCACCCCTGAGTTGCGATATTACGGTTCGCGGGTGGCAACGTGTTCCCGTGGGGCGAAGCAGCCCTCACTACGGTCGAACAAGTGAACCGCTGGCTGTGCCAACCAGTCGTTATCCCTATCAACGCCATCCGTGGCGAGACTCTGGAGTACCTTTTGCCGAATATTCTCCGCACCGTTCACGTCCGCATTCGCAACCGTATCGCACTTCTCACACACATACAACCCACGTTCAACTCGCTGGTTGTCATCTGTGTGGCCGCACGCCGAACACGACCTCGACGTATCGCGTTCGGAAACCAACTCCACGTCGGTGCCCTCGGCCTCCGCCTTGTAGTCGAGAAACGTCGTGAATCGGTCGAACGCCCACCCGTGCAAGTCGAGATTGCCGTGGTCGCCCCAATTCCGAGGTTCGCCGTTCTCGTCATCTTCTCTGATAGAGGTACAAGCGCATACCTCCGTCTTCAGGCGGAAATCGAGCGATACTCGGCTCGTTTGTCCCGGCAGTTTGAAGTCCGTGGCCTCCAATCACTATGGATGCTACGGAATCGGTGAGAGGCCGTCCCCGAACCACAAGGGGTGGCGAACCAGCGGTGGTTCGCACGGCAATGACACAGATTCCGACGGGGCCTCATTGGCCGGGCCACAGCCCTACGAGGGAGATAAACGAAAGTTCCCCCGGTGTGTCGCCGGTTCCCTCCGAGTGCGGGTTGGAACCAAACGGCGACGACCGCCCGAATCCGATGGTCGGATTCCTCCGCGTTTACTCGGAGGAGGAGGTCAATTGCAGCGGTATGGGCGCTGGAAGCACAGCCAGCCTGCTCCAGCATTGACCTCCTCCCGCGCTTAGAGAGATGCGTCAACTGTGGCATGGGTTGCACAGATACTCACACTCAATACCCTGTCCATCGTAGCTTAAGAAATGGCCGAAGAAACACTGTTCGAATTCGAACGGAACATGGACACAAGTGAAGTTGCACAGTACCTTCGAACGGTCGCAGACCACTTGGAGTCCGGTGATGAATTCACTCTCGAATCCGGTACCGAGTCCGTGACACTCACTCCCTCGAGACGTGTTGAGTTCGAGGTTGAGGTCGAACGCGAGACATCGAAATCTGGGGGTTCAGCGGAGATAGAACTTGAGTTTGAGTTGGAGTGGGACGAAGACGGAACCGGTACTGGAGACCTCAATATCGAGTGAGGAATCTCGCTTAACCCGAAATCGGTACGATATCGAACACGTGGTACAGCGCATCGAAAACGAAAAGATGAGCTGAGCAAACCCCGCCCGAATCGGACGAAGCTGCACAGCGGCAACCGCACGGCACAAGACCGGGGCGATCAGGATTGTTCGACGTCGGCCGTCGGTGGGTTCGACCCATACAGCGCAGGCACCCAGTTCTGGCCGTCAATCGCCGGGCGCTCGTAGTTGGGATCCTGCTGTCGGTCCGGCAACTCGGTCGGTCCGGGCATGATGTCCTTGTAGTCGATCTGTGAGAGGAGGTGACTGATACAGTTGAGTCGGGCGTGTTTCTTGACGTCGGCGTTGATTACGTGCCACGGCGAGTTACTCGTATCCGTGTAGGTGAACATCGCGTCTTTCGCTCGCGAGTACTCGACCCATCGCTCCTGGGCTTCGAGGTCTATCGGGCTGAGCTTCCAGCGCCGTTTCGGGTCGTCGCTGCGCTGCTGGAAGCGCCGTTCCTGTTCCTCGTCACTAACCGAGAACCAGTACTTGATGAGGATGATCCCCGAGCGCATGAGCATCCGCTCGAACTCGGGGGCCGACCGGAGGAACTCCTGGTACTCCTCGTCGGTACAGAAGTCCATCACGCGTTCGACGGTCGCACGGTTGTACCAGCTCCGGTCGAACAGCACCATCTCACCGGCCGCCGGAAGGTGTTCGACGTACCGCTGGAAGTACCACTGACTCTGCTCGCGTTCGGTGGGTTTGCCGAGCGCGACGACTTTCACCACCCGGGAGCTCGTCCGCCGGGTGATTCGGTGGATCGTTCCACCTTTGCCGGCCGCGTCTCGACCGTCGAAGAGCACGACGACCCGCAGTCCCTGCTCTTTGACCCACATCTGTAGCCTGACGAGCTCCTCTTGGAGGCGCTCGAGTTCCCGCTTGTAGTGTTTCTTCTTGATTTTGCCGCTGCCCTTGTACAGGTCGTCCTCATCCATGGTGGTCAGCACGGACTCCTCGGCCGGTAACACCGGGTGCTCGGTCATCGGAGCTACCGCTCCTCGTCTCCGCCACTGGTCATCGATGCGTACATGTAGAAATATCAATGATACTGGTACATAACTCTCTCCCTCCACAAAACGGCCGGCCACTTCCCCGAGCGGCGGTGTCCGGGTAGACGACCGGCGAACACGCCGGTCCACCGTAGAGGGCGAACCGTAGATATCAGGGGAACTGACGTGGATCGAACTGGAGTAAGGGCCGAAGGTGCGGCTGATACTGCATCTCTCGCTATCGTGTGCGTGATCTCTCCCACCGCCGACACGTGGTGTGTTTCGGAGCCGACGGTAGTATATCGGTCCCGAGGTACGACACCACCCCTGGTGGCTAAGGGTGCGATACTGGCCCGATGACTGATACGCACCCTCTATACAGCAGTATCAGACCGTCGAGATTCTACAGATGAGCAAGGCGAGTGCCTCGGGGCTTGACCCCGAGGCAGTTCACCAGAATTGGATTGCTGCATAGAAAAAACATACAGCAGTTCGGCTCTGCTTGTGCAGACGCTTGCTACCTGCGAGTTCTCACTCCGGATTCAGTCTCCCGACCTCAAAGAGACCGCCCCTTTTTAAGAAGTATGAAAAACTACCAATATGGTTGCGGTCTTAGGGAACAAATGAACGAATCAGATCTGGCGGAGCCTCAGTACTACCTCAATCGAGAGCTCTCGGAACTCGCCTATCAGGAGCGTGTTCTCAGTGAGGGCACGGACAAGCGCAACCCACCCCTCGAGCGCCTTCGGTTTCTCGCGTTCTTCACGAAGAACACCGACGAGTTCTTCATGAAACGCGTCGGCGGACTCAGACAACAGATCACTGCCGGCGTTACCGTGACAACACCTGATGGCCGCACACCCAGCGAGCAGTTGCATGACGTCGTTGATGCCGCACGACCACTCTTCCGCCGCCAAGACACCTACTGGCAGACCGAACTCATACGGTCGTGCGAAAGTATTTCCCAATATAGTCGTATTCTATAGTAATGGGTCGGTTGGACGGAATCACTCTGGAAGAACTTCACGAGCTACGTGAGCAAACAGCGGGAGAGATCCCGCGAG